>CALIAG010000113.1 GCA_938041325.1 uncultured Saprospiraceae bacterium
GAAAGTCAACAATACGATTTCTGTACCAAATTCAGCAATTCTCTGGACTGGAAAAAAGTCGGTAGTATTTGTTCAACTTCCGGATTCGGAAGTACCTTCTTATCAATATCGAGAAGTAAATGTAATTGATAGAGCAGCTGAATTTTCGACAATCAGTTCTGGTTTAGAAATTGGCGAAGAAGTAGTATCTCATGGCGCATTTGCTGTAGATGCAGCTGCTCAACTAAACAATAACTTGAGCATGATGAATAAAAATGTTAGTGTTAAGAAAGACAATACCGGAGATGCTACACCATCCTATATTAACGAAACTCCCGCTGCTTTCAAAGATCAATTAGATCTCCTGTTAACAAGTTATATCAATTTGAAAAACGCACTTGTTAACACTGATCAGAAAGCAAGCAGCCTTGCCGCTAGTGAAGTCATTGAAAATGCCTCAAAAATTGACATGACTTTACTCAAGGGCGAAGCTCATTTGTTTTGGATGGAACAGCTCAAAGTAATTGTAGGCCATACGGTGAAGATAGAAAGTAATAAAGATATCGAAGAACAGCGTAATCAATTTGACTTTCTTAGTCAAGCAATAATTAATAGTGTAAAGGCTTTTGGGACAAATGACAAATCTTACTATGTGCAATATTGTCCTATGGCAAAAGGTAATCAAGGTGCAGATTGGTTATCAACTGAAGAACAAATTAGAAACCCATATTTCGGTGATAAAATGATGAAATGTGGAACTGTAAAATTAGAACTCAACTGATATGAAAACAATCTATATAAAAAATATGGTATGCGATCGATGTATTAGTTCAGTAAAAGATATATTCAGCTCGCTTGAAATCACTCCTCTTTCAGTAGAATTAGGCGAGGTAAAAGTGAATAAGATTCCTTCGGAAAAGATAATACAAGAGCTAAAAAGGAAGTTAAAAGACTCAGGATTTGAGCTCTTACACAGCGATACACCAATCTTAGTTTCAAAAATTAAAGCTCTTTTAATTGAATTATTCTCCCAAGATGATATTCCTGAAGATTTCAAACTATCGTCTTTTTTGTTGGATAAGTTCCCTTACGATTATTCACACATGAGCCGTGTATTTTCGCAACATGAAAAAGATACGATAGAACATTATCTCATCGGACTAAGAGTAGAAAGAGCTAAGGAATTACTTTCATACAAGGACCAGAATGTAAGCGAAGTGGCATACAGGCTTGGTTATGCGAGCGTCGCTCATTTTTCTCGTCAATTTAAATCTATGGTGGGCATATCCCCCAGCGTCTATCAAAATAATCCTACTAAAAGAATATCTCTAAAAGATTTGTAAACCATATTTTTTTTAACATAATAATTCTCAACTTATGAAAATTTTAAAATTAACAATTACTATGCTTGTCCTAAGTGGACTATTTCTTGTGAGCCATTCTTGCAAAAACGAAAGTAAAGGAACCGAAGTGAAAACGGAACAGTCAAAACAAGGAAAAGAATATACTTCAGCTTATATATGTCCTATGCACTGTGCAGGAAGTGGAAGCGATAAAGCCGGTGAGTGTCCAGTTTGTGGCATGGATTATGAGAAAAATGAAAAGCATAATAAGGAAGATCACTCAGGTCACGATCATTAGAATGATGCATATCTTTCAATTTGAAAGGGCGATCCCCACTGCTTAAAAAAAAGCAGTGGGTCGGAGTTTTTCGTATTCGGCATGCGCCTCATCCACTCGCTTTCAGCTCGGGACAAGTACTACAAGTTCCTATCGCAGGAATACAATTGATATGTAAGTTGAAATCTTAGAACATGTTTTATTCATCACTCTATTTAAAATTAATTCTCAATTATTTTCAAAATAAGTCAAGTATCAATCAGTATTGTTCAAACTAATTATTGTTGATATTTTCAATTTGGTTCAAATCCTAAATTATGAAAAAAGTCTATAATGTTCATGGCATGTCTTGCAACAAATGTAAAGCACATGTAGAAAAAGTACTATTAAAAATTGAAGGTGTTACAAAGGCCGATGTTCATTTATCAAGCACTGAGGTTAACATAGAAATGGAAACTCATATCCCATTAGAAAAGTTTCAGGATGCATTGAAGAAAGATGGAGATCGATACAGTATTCATGACCACGGAGATCATGGTCATCAACCTCAAACAATGAAAAAACAAATAAATAAATCTGGTTCTGGTAAATTCTATTGTCCAATGCATTGTGAAGGAGACAAGACTTATAATGAATCCGGAGATTGTCCAGTGTGTGGTATGGACTTAGTAGAAGAGCAGAATTTGTCGACAACTGCTGTTGGTCATTGGACTTGTCCTATGCACCAAGAAGTCGTAAAGAATGAACCGGGATCATGCCCCATATGTGGGATGGATTTAGTCCCCAAAGAAGTGGATATATCTGCCGAGGAAAAAACATATAAGAAACTATTGCAGAAGTTTTGGGTGGCAGCAGCATTTACTTTACCGATCTTTATTATAGCTATGAGCGAGATGCTTAGCAAGAATCCCTTATATGAAATAATGGATCAGAAAAATTGGAATTGGATCCAGTTTATTTTATCTATACCAGTTGTTTTTTACGCTACATGGATATTTTTTGAGCGAGCATACCGAAGTGTCAAAACATGGAATCTCAATATGTTCACCCTTATAGGTATTGGAGCTGGTGTTGCTTGGTTATTTAGTATTGTTGGAATGTTATTTCCTAATCTATTTCCAGCTCAATTCAAAACAGCGCACGGTGCTGTGCATGTATATTTTGAAGCTACAACTGTGATTTTATCCTTAGTTCTTTTAGGTCAACTTTTAGAAGCTCGTGCACATAGTAAAACAAATTCTGCAGTAAAGGAATTACTAAAATTAGCACCGAAAAAAGCTATCAAAATAATCGAAGGAGAAGAAGTCGAAGTTAATATTGATCAGATACAGTTAAATGATATTTTAAAAGTGAAACCTGGAGAAAAAATTCCTGTTGATGGAGTAATTATTGAAGGTGAAACAACCGTTGATGAATCAATGATATCTGGCGAGCCTATTCCAGTGAATAAATCAAAAGACAGTAAAGTTAATAGCGGGACGATCAATGGTAATCAATCTTTTTTGATGAAAGCAAAAAAGGTAGGAAGTGATACTTTACTTTCTCAAATTATTCACATGGTAAACGATGCAAGCAGAAGTCGTGCTCCTATCCAAAAATTAGCTGATAAAGTTTCAGGATTCTTTGTTCCGATTGTAATTCTTGTTGCAATTATCACCTTCATTGTTTGGGCTGTCTGGGGACCTAATCCAGCTTTGGTGTTTGCTTTTGTCAATGCCATTGCTGTATTAATTATCGCATGTCCATGTGCTCTAGGCTTGGCCACACCCATGTCAGTCATGGTCGGTGTAGGCAAAGGAGCTCAGAATGGTGTATTAATTAAGAATGCCGAAGCACTCGAGAAAATGGATAAAGTTAATACGTTAATAGTTGATAAGACGGGTACAATCACTGAGGGCAAACCTACTGTAGAAAACGTTGGTTCATTTACTGAAAGATTGGATGACAATAAAATACTTCAATTCATAGTTTCTCTCAACTCAAATAGTGAACACCCTCTTGCTGAAGCAACAATAAAATACGGAAAAGCCAACAATGTAGATTTACTTCAATCCACAAACTTCAAAGCTATAACAGGAAAAGGAGTTCAAGCAAATATTGAGAATAAAGAGGTAGCTCTAGGAAATCCTAAAATGATTGAATATGTAGGTGCCAAAATAAGCTCAGAAATGAAAAATATTGCAAAATCGTTTCAGCAAAAAGGAAAGACTGTATCTTTTTTAGCCATAAATAAAAAAGTCGAAGGGTATGTAGTTATAGGTGATAAAATAAAAGATTCTAGTGCAAAAGCTATCAAAGAATTACAGAAAAAAGGAATAGATGTAATTATGCTTACAGGTGATAATCATGATACAGCCAAAGCAGTTGCTGATGAACTACAATTAACGGATTTTAAAGCCAGCATGTTGCCGGAGGATAAGCTGAATGAAGTCACGAAACTGCAAGGTCAAGGCAAAGTTGTAGGGATGGCAGGAGATGGAATCAATGATGCGCCTGCATTAGCAAAAAGTGATGTAGGCATAGCAATGGGTACAGGTACAGATGTTGCTATCGAAAGTGCAATGATTACACTAGTAAAAGGTGATCTCAATGGGATTGTAAAAGCAAGGTGTTTAAGTGAAGGTGTAATGATGAATATTAAACAGAATTTATTTTTTGCCCTAATCTATAATACAATTGGTGTGCCTATAGCGGCAGGAGTATTATTTCCGTTTTTTGGTTTATTATTATCTCCTATGATTGCAGCATTAGCTATGAGTTTCAGCTCTGTGTCTGTAATTATAAATGCGCTAAGATTAAAAACACTAAAACTCTAAATAAAAAAATATGAAAAAATCAATAACTATTCGAATACTGGAAATTACAACACCTTTTTATATTGAAAACGCATTGATGATATTAATGTCTTTCATCTTATTATTAGAGCCATTTTTTTGACAACAATAATTTGATATTTTCAATTATCAAAATATGGCAAACAGTCAGGTAAACTAATGCTTTATCTTTAATTTCATTAAGTACAAATTGTAGACCATTAAATAAAATATACTCTTATGAAGCAAGTTATACAAATTTTCACTTTATTGCTTTTCACTGTTTATCTAAATGCACAAAGCACTGTAAACATTACAATAAATCATCTATTAGATGGTGAACAATTTCAAAATGAAGTTCAAGCTGTCAATGATTTAGATAATGATTTCATGATTGATCGTTTAGAGTATTATCTTTCTGGATTTTCTATTACACATGATGGGGGAAATATTATAGAAATTTCTGATCATTACGAGTTGATAAGTTTATTAGATAATACAGATCCTATTACTATCGAATTGGGAGAACATAACATCCAATCACTTGAAGGAGTTAGTTTTCACTTAGGTGTAGATTACGACAATAACCATGCAGATCCTTCTTCTTGGAGTACTGATCATCCTCTTGCTCCAAAGTTTCCGTCAATGCACTGGGGATGGGCAGCTGGATATCGTTTTATTGCACTTGAAGGTAAAAGCGGAGCATCTATTGATCAAGAAATGCAATTTCATTGTATTGGAGATGAGTTTTTTCTACCGATTACGTTTGATCTTGACATGCAAAACCAATCGGAATTTAATATCAATTTAGATGCTGAATATACTAATCTTTTAAAGGGAATTGATGTAAGTGATGGAATTATTTTACATGGTTCTGTAGGCGAAATCATCACTTTAGCTAATAATTTAGTCGAAGAAGTTTTTGCTTTATCTGATGTAACCAGTTCTATTTACGAAGAAGACAAAATTAATCTAGATCTATATCCAAATCCTTCAAATGGAATAGTAAATATTCTTTACGATGGACCTTTCACCAACTTGACATTAGATATTTACAATACATTAGGTGAGAAAATTTATCATGATAAATATGATTCTAGAAATCAAGTGAATATTGAAAACTCTGGAATGTATTTTGCAGTTCTTTCTACTTCATCAGGTGAAATTTTAGCAAAAAGAAAATGTTTGATAAAATAGTTTCATGAAGTATCATGTTCTTCTTATTATACTATTTTCAATTCTTTTAATTTCTTGTAATCAAGATCTAATTTTAAAAGAATCACTTTCATTAAGTTTGATGGAAACGCCTATTGGATTCCCGTCGATAGAGCATCCTTCTGATAATGAGTTTAGTGAGGCTAGATGGAAATTAGGAAAAGAATTATTTTATGATCCTATTTTATCTTCTGATGGTACAATCAGTTGTAGTTCTTGTCATAGTCAAGAATATGCTTTTGCAGATAATAGACAATTTAGTCTTGGAGCAACAAATCTAGTCGGCACTCGCAATTCGCCATCTCTAGCTAATTTAGCCTATCATCCGTATTTTACTAGAGAAGGCGGTGTTCCTACTTTAGAAATGCAAATTCTCGTACCAATTCAAGAACATAACGAATTCAACAATAACATTGTACTAATAGCAGATACACTCAATACATTAAATAAATATGTTGATCTAGCAAAAGAGGCTTATGATCAAGAAGTTAATTCCTTTGTTATAACTCGCGCATTGGCATTATTTGAAAGAAGTCTTATTAGTGGACAAAGTCAATATGATTTGGAATTTAGCTATAACAAAACTGGTTCAATGACTCCAAAAGCTTTGCGAGGAAAAGACTTATTTTTCAGTGATAAAACAAACTGTTCATCATGTCATAACGGCTTCAATTTCACGAATTACAGCTTTGAAAATAATGGATTGGCAACTGAATATGCTGATATAGGTAGAGCAAGATTAACAAGTGAAGATAGTGATATTGGATTATTCAAAGTTCCTTCTCTTAGGAACATTGAATTTACTTCGCCATACATGCATGATGGATCTTTTCTTTATTTGATGGATGTAATAGAACATTATAATTCTGGAGGAAAAGAACATATAAATAAAAGCTCTAAAATTAAACCGCTTAATCTCACAGATACAGAAAAGGAAGAATTATTGGAATTCTTACATTCACTAACAGATTATACCTTTCTAAATAATACAATTTTTTCGAATGAATAAGTATTACGTAATTATCATAACCATTCTATTTGTACTTTCAATTTTTTCTTGTGATAAAACGAGAGAACCCATAGAACAAGATGATACTCCTTATGAATTAACGTTCGGAGCTCTTCCTGCACCAACACTTCCAGAGGATAACCAGCTAACCCAACAAGGTGTTGAATTAGGGAGGAAATTATTCTATGATCCTATTTTATCTAGCGATGGTGAGCAAGCTTGCGCTAGTTGCCATAGACAAGAACATGGATTTACCGACACAACAAGATTCTCACTCGGTGTACAAGGATTACCAGGTAAGAGACAAGCTATGTCCGTGTTCAATATGGCTTGGCATTCAAATGAATTTTTCTGGGATGGTAGAGCACATCTATTAAGAGATCAAGCATTATTACCGATTCAAGATGAACTCGAAATGGATGAATCACTAGATAACGTAATAAATAAATTAAGCGCATCACAGGATTACAAAGACGACTTTACAAGAACATTTGGGACTGAGGATATTACTTCAGAAAAAATTGCCTTAGCATTGGAACAATTCATGAATAGTATTGTGTCACATGATTCGAAATATGATCAATGGAAGGCTGGTAAAGCAAGTCTCACTGAAAGCGAAGAACGAGGCCGATTATTGTACGAAACGGAATACAACCCGTTTTTCCCAGAGTTTTCAGGAGCAGATTGCGCTCACTGTCATGGTGGAGCAAATTTCGAAAATGATTTGTACATGAATAATGGATTAGATTCGGAAGATAACATCACTGATATAGGAAGAGAATCTGTAACACTTAACCCAGCAGATAAAGGGAAATTTAAGGTGCCTACTTTGAGAAATATTGAGTTGACGGCGCCTTATATGCACGACGGAAGATTTGCAACCTTAGAAGAAGTTATAGATCATTACAACGAAGGAATAAAAGTATCAAATTCCCTTGATCAAGCATTACTTGCAACAGAAGAAACAGGTCTTTTTCTAGATGAACAAGCTAAACTGGATTTATTAAATTTCCTTAAAACATTAACTGACTATTCATTTATCAATGACGAAAGATATTCGGATCCTTTTGAATAATTCTATTTTTAGATATTTATTTTAATTAATAAGGGATGAAATTATTTCTTTCTTCAAACCCACGTAATCCGCAAATTCCTCCACTGTCACCAGCTGATGTTTCTCCTTACCTAACTTATCCTTTATGCGCTGTATGACCAATCGACCATAACGTTCGCTTCTGCCTGTTATTATAGCGACGTCTTTTGGGTATACGATGATTCGTTGATTCCTTTTCATGCTTTATCCATGGAGTATCCATAAAGTTGTTATGGACCATCCATATCTATTTTAGAGTGATTGAATGTAAAAAAGGGAATGAAATCACATTGATAATTCAAAAATACTCAATAATTATCAGAAAGGATGGCAATGAATTTCAGATCTGGAATAGACGGAATTTGAAATTTGATTTTAGGTATATTTCTAATGTAAGTTCGAGCTATTGTTTCATAAAATCACATAACAATGGCAAAATTAAAAGGGATCTTAAAGATCCAAGGAACTTTGGATGACTTGACATTTTACAAGTCTGGTAAAGACCATCTTGTACGCACCAAGGGAGGTGTAGACAAAAGTCGAATTGCAAATGATCCAGCTTTTCAAAGAACGCGTGAAAACGGTTCCGAATTTGGAATGGCTGCAAGAGCAGGAAAAGTATTGCGAACAGCAGTACGATTACTAATGGCCAATGCCAAGGATAGATTAGTAACTTCTCGATTAACGAAATTTATGACACAAGTCAAGAATTTTGATTCAAACAATGTTAGAGGCCAACGAACGGTAGGATCGGCTTTGGCTAGCGAAGAAGCGAAGTCAATTTTGAAAGGATTTGATTTCAATATCAAAGCTATCCTTTCAAGTATCTTTTTCAACCCAATCAATTTGAATACTGAAACTGGAACAGTTTCTATTCCTGGTTTGGTCCCTAGCAATGATATCGTTGCACCAAATGGTGCAACACATGTTGCTTTGAAAACGGCATGGACAAATGTGGATTTCGAAACGGGTACTTTCAACACCGTTGTAAGTAACATCGAAAACATTCCACTTAATTCTGAAAGTGTTGATCTAGTTTTATCTCATCAAACACCTGCAGAAGGAAATGGCTGCAATTTTTTCTTATTGCATCTTGAGTTTTTCCAAGAAGTAAATGGAGTTCAGTATTCATTAAGAAATGGAGCTTTCAATGCACTTTCGATTATTGAAATCACTGGAACAAATCCAGTTACTTCTGCTACTCGAGTAGATGGAAAGATTGATGATGTAATTCCTCCATCTAGTGAGAAAGTAGAAAGTAAAATTGATGAATCTCTTCCAGAGCTGATTAAAGTTAGCAAAAAAGATGGGAAAATTGACGAAGTAATTCCACCTCTTTATGACGATGAGTAAATGAGTTTATTTATCGATCTAGTAAGAACGTATGAAAAAGATTGGACTACAGGATTGATTTCAATCAATTCTGTAGTTCTCTCTTATTCAATTGAGCTACCGTGGAGAGAAAATCAAAGAAACATCTCTTGTATTCCTGAAGGTATTTATGAAGTAGAAATCCGACATTCTAAAAGATTTAAAAGACATATATGGATACGGAATGTCAAAAATCGCAAATGGATATTACTTCATCCAGCAAATGATGCAAGTAGGGAATTGAGAGGTTGTATCGCTCCTGTTCTAAAATTATTACCAGGTGGAAAAGGATCCTACTCCTGTTTGGCTCTAAATCTCATAATCAAGAATATTCTTAGGCATCCTAAAAAGAAAGTATTTCTAAGAATTTCTTCTTAAAGTAATTTGTATGAAAAAAATAATTCTTCGGGCAAAGAGCCCTACACCAAAATTCTTTAAAACGCTTCGAACAATTGGATTGTCCTTAGCTGCAGCTGGAGGTGCAATTTTAGCAGCTCCGATTGCAATGCCAGCACTAGTTGTTTCAATTGGAGGATATCTTTTAACAGCCGGAACTGTAATTACAGCAGTTAGTCAAGTAACCACTGAGGAAGATAATAAATAAAAAGTAGAATCATGAATCAGCAAACCAGTGGCACTATTGGTGGAACATTATTAACCATAGTTGGAGTATTGGATCTCCAGGACATTTTCAA
>CALIAG010000114.1 GCA_938041325.1 uncultured Saprospiraceae bacterium
AAATCAAAGAATCCATCACCTCTCCTAAAATTATTGAAGACTGTATTTACCTCCAAAAATCCTGCTGAGAGATATGATAAAGACAAATATCAACCACGTTGGATGTATAGAAACGAGTAAATAAATTTAGCTATGAATTAAGAATAGGTAAGCTCTTTTAAAAAAGAGTGGTCTATATAATTTGTAGTTTAATACCTCGGACTTAAACTCCCTTGTTTGCTTTGGGCAATCAAGGGAGTTTTTGTTATAATATCGATGCTTCGGATGAACGAATATTATATTTCTTTCAAAATTTCACAAGTCTTTTCAACCATTTCTTGCGTTATATCTAGGTGTAAAACAAAGCGAACAGAATCACCGCCCATACCTACAGCTTTAATTCCTTTTTCTGCTAGTTTTTTTAGAAACCCATCAACGGTTTGAGGTACTTTTACATCAAAAATAATGATGTTCGTACGTATCGGACGGATGTCCCCAACACAATCCAAAGTCGATAAAACCGCTCCAATTTTCCTTGCATTAGCATGATCCTCTTTTAACCGTTCTACGTTGTGATCGAGCGCGTAAATCCCAGCAGCAGCTAGAAACCCAGCTTGGCGCATCCCACCACCAAGTACTTTTCGAAAGCGACGGGCTTGAGCAATAAAATCGTTGCTACCAATAAGCAAAGAACCAACCGGAGCGCCTAAACCTTTTGACAAACAAATAGAAATGCTGTCAAAATGCTTCCCCACCTGTTGAGGTGTTTCACCCGTTTCTGCTAAAGCATTAAAAATGCGCGCACCATCCAAATGCAGGCGCAGGTTTTTGTCTTTGCACAACTTAGTGATTGGAGCAATCTCCTCCAAAGTGTAATAAGATCCTCCGGCCTTGTTCGCAGTATTTTCAAGAACGACTAGCTTTGTAATCGCCTCCCATTCATAAGGAGGTTTGATGATGGCTTCGATTTGATCCGCAGTAATCTTACCATCTTTGCCCGGCAATAAAGTCAAGCCAATTCCACTGTTAAAGCCATAGCCACCCAACTCATATTTATAAACATGCGAGTATTCATGACACACCATTTCGTCTAATGCTTGTGTATGAACTTTGATCGCAATTTGATTGGTCATCGTACCAGAAGGACAGAAGACCGCTCTTTCCATTCCAAATAGCTTTGCCGCTTTTTCCTCCAATGCATTGACCGTTGGGTCTTCGCTAAAAACATCATCTCCAACTTCTGCAGATATCATTGCCTGCAACATAGAGGGAGAGGGTTTGGTTACGGTATCGCTGATTAAATTTATTTCCATTTTTAATTAACTTGCTTTTTAATGTGCTCGACTATTGTTTCGGAATCGGAATAAATGGTTCCGAGTAGTCCACCTAATTTATAATTATCAAAACCTAAAAAATACATATTTGTGTGATGGTTTTTACCAATGACAAATTTTGCCAAACCATTTTCATCCACGACTTGGTTTGCGTGTTCGATAAATTCATCCAATTTTGCTCTATATCCAGTTGCTAAAATAACAGCATCTATTTCAATTTCGGTTCCATCAGTTGCCAAAACACCTTTGCTTAAAAAACGTTTGATTGCCGGAATTACTTTTATTTTACCAGCTTTTATGGCCGCAACAGTTCCTATGTCAACAACAGGAGTTTTACCCGTTTCTTTTAATTGACTGATGGGATCCAACGACGAACTTTGTAACCCGTAAGGTTTTAAATTCCCAAAATATAACTTCCTGATTTGTGTCCCTAACCATCGACCAAAACCAAAAGGCAATTTTTCCAATTGTTTGGAAGTGACTTGTACTGGTCTTCCATTCAAATCTCTGGGAACAATACTAACGGGACCTCTTACTGACAAATAAGTTTCGTTTCCTTGCTCTGCCAAATCAAGTGCGATTTCAGCTCCCGTATTGCCCATTCCAACAACCAGAACTTTTTGATTCTTATAGGCCATCGCGTTTTTATATAATTTTGAATGAACAACTTTCCCTTTGAAGTTTTCTTGATTTTCCCAGGTAGGCACATTAGGAACCCTATTGGTACCTGTTGCAATGATCACTCTTTTTGCTTCAAGCTTCTCGTCATTATTTAGCTCGATTTTCCATCTCCCTTTTTCCATTTTTGAGATGGCCTCAACTTGTTTGTTGAAAGAAGGTTTGATGTTGAACTTATTGATGTATTGCTCGAAGTAGTCGATTAGCTTTTGCTTCGGAACGTATAGCGGATAGTTTTCTGGAAAAGGAAGATGGGGAAGATGCGACCATTGTTTCACAGTATGTAAATGCAGTCGATCATAATGGTCGTGCCATGCAGAAGCCACTTTGTCTCGCGCATCAATTATTTCGAACGGAATATTCTGATGACTCATTCTGCCTGCAATGGCTAAGCCGGCAGGACCAGCCCCAACAATCAAGTTCTCAATAATCTGCATTTATGAATAGTTTGACGGAAATTATTTCATCAATTTTTTTTAGGATTTTGATAAATTTATTTTTAATCCGTCCCTTAGTAAACCTAATTTGAATTTTTTAAAACAACTTCCTAAAATAATTTGTTCAAAACTAAGTACTTTGTATCAAAAGTTAATGAATTTTTTGAGTAATGAATTTTTATTTTAATCGAGAAGCGCTCGGAGTTTGATAGCCTTAACTATCAGAACGAGGACGCGACGAAGAGTAAAGAGAAAAGGCATAGTCAAAATGTTTAGAAATTTATGATTCAAGGTACTCGGTAATTGGTGAAAACTAATTGATTATTTTACATCAATACTTATTCAAATTTTCAAAATTAATCCACAAAAATCTATTTACAATGGCAATTAGACTAGGAGAAATCGCTCCCGATTTTAAAGCCCAAACTTCTATGGGAGATATTAGTTTCCACGAATGGCTCGGAGAGAGCTGGGGCTTATTGTTTTCTCACCCTGCTGACTTTACACCGGTATGTACCACCGAGTTGGGACGTACCGCTGCATTAAGTGGCGAGTTTCAAAAAAGAAATGTAAAACCAATCGCTGTGAGTGTTGACCCAATGGGAAGTCACCATGATTGGATAAAAGACATCAATGAGACCCAGAATGTTGAAGTGAACTTTCCAATAATCGCAGATCATGACCGGAAGGTGGCTGAATTATATGACATGATTCACCCAGCTGTTACCGAAAAAGTAACGGTTAGAACTGTTTTTGTGATAGGACCAGACAAAAAAGTTAAGCTTACATTGACCTATCCGCCAGCTACAGGAAGGAATTTTATGGAAATTATCAGAGTTATTGACAGTTTGCAGTTGACTGCGGGCTATTCAGTAGCTACACCAGCGGATTGGAAGCAAGGGGAAGACGTAATTGTTTCTCCTTCAATCGCTACTGAAGACATTCCAGCCAAATTCCCTAAGGGTCATAAAGTTGTGAAGCCTTATTTACGTACAACTCCACAACCTGATTTGTAAGATTTTGATGATAAACTAAATAAAAGCGGTATCAGAATACAATGTCCTGATACCGCTTTATATCTTTGAGGGACTATTTGAAAATTTAAGCTTAATTACAAGGTGTTTAGCCATTATGAGAGATAACGAATCATCCGATAAGGAGAAGATGACAGTCTTTACCAAGAAAATGAACAAAGAAACTTTCAGAGAAGCTCTGGAGGCCTTTTCCTTTATTAAACCTTATAAGTGGCATTTTTTCTTTGGAATGATCTTGTTGTTCTTGTCCAGTCTTGTTTTTATGGTTTTCCCTTTTCTGATTGGGATTATGGTCGATATAGCTCAAGGCAAATCTGATTATGAATTTAGTTTGAGCCAAGTTGGTTTGGTCATGATGGTGATCTTGTTATTGCAAGGTCTTGTTTCGTATGGTCGAGTAATGCTATTTGCAGAAGTAAGTGAAAAGGGAGTGGCAGATATAAGAAAGTCCTTGTATAAAAAGATGGTTGCCTTGCCGATACCTTTTTTCGAAGAATCGAAAATGGGAGATTTGATTAGTCGTTTAACCGCCGACGTTGAAAAATTATACAGTACTTTTTCCATAACACTTGCAGAATTTTTTAGACAGATTATCATCTTAATTGTTGGTATAGGTTTTTTGTTTTTTACCACTCCAAAATTGACCGGTATCATGCTGGCGACTGTTATTCCTATTATTGGATTAATGGCCTTTTTCTTAGGTAAGTTTGTTCGTAAATTTTCAAAAAAGCGACAAGATGCTTTAGCCGAATCTAATTCTTTGTTGGGGGATTCTTTACAAGGAATGGCTGTTATAAAAGCCTTTGTAAGTGAAGGATTTGAAATCAAGCGATACGACAACTCTATCGATGAAGTGGTGAAAGTTGCAATGACCTTTGCAAAATACAGAGCCTTGTTCGCGGTTATCATCATTACCGTGATGTTTGGTGGTTTATTCTTTATCATTTGGCAAGCTGCACGGATGGTGCAAGATGAAACCATTTCTGCTGGCGGATTAATTTCGTTTGTCTCATATTCTGTGATTATCGCCGCTGCGATTGGAAGTTTAGGAAATTTTTACCCTCAAATATTAGCTGCTTTGGGAGCGACGGAAAGAGTTCGAGAGATATTGGCGACTGATCCTGAAGTTGATTTAGAAAACGAAAATGAGATTGAGGATCTAACCATTAATGGCGATATAGAATTCAAAAATGTACAATTTCACTATCCAACTCGACCAGATATTCCTGTTTTAAAAGGAATAGATATTTCGATTAAAGCAGGGGAGAAGGTTGCACTTGTAGGAGCTTCCGGTGTCGGTAAGTCAACCATCATTCAAATTTTGTTGCGATTTTATGATATTCAAGGAGGAGATGTCTTGCTTGATGGTAAAAGTATTTTTGATCTAGAAATCAGATCGCTTAGAAATAAAATGGCCTTTGTGCCTCAAGAAGTCATTCTTTTTGGAGGGACGATACGCGAAAACATTCTTTATGGCCGTGAAACTGCTTCAGATGAAGAGGTCATTGATGCAGCAAAACAATCCAATTCCTGGGAATTTATAGACTCTTTCCCTGAAGGCCTGAACACCCTTATTGGTGAGCGCGGGATCAAATTATCTGGCGGTCAGCGCCAAAGAATTGCTATAGCAAGAGCCATTCTAAAGAATCCTACCATATTATTGTTAGATGAAGCGACTTCTTCACTGGATACAGAGTCTGAAAAACTGGTTCAAGAAGCATTGGATAAACTCATGGTTGGTCGGACTTCCATCATTATAGCCCACCGCCTTTCAACTATCATTGATGTCGACTGTATTTATGTTTTACATGATGGCAAAATAGGTGAACAAGGTCGACATGAGGAATTGATCGAGAAAGATGGCTTGTATAGTGGCCAGGCTAAATTGGGCGGCATGGGCATTACCAGTTAATCAGAGTTCTTACCTCTTTTTGTTTCGAAAAACACCATTTACTCCTAGATTTATTAGGTTATTGCATTGAAACGCGTATTTTAAATTGAAAATTATTTCGATTGACGGAATTTTATTATATTAGGCTATCGTTTCAAACTAAAACCTAAAACCATATGATGAATGAACAAGTTCGCAGGATCATGACCAAAGATCCTGTTGTTGTTAGTCCAAATCATAGTGTGAAAGACGTTACTACTATTATGGAAGACAACAAATTACAGCAAATGCCTGTCGTCCAACAAGGAAAATTAGTAGGACTTGTTACGTCGTATGATCTCTGGCACAGCTCAAAGTCGGAAGATCATCCAGAAAAAGTTCTAATTCAAGATGTAATGACTACTAATGTTTTGAAGATTTCGCCATTAGATAAAGTCGGTACGGCTGCTCAATTATTTATGGATAAGAGATTCAAAACATTACCTGTTGTAAATTTACGCAATGAACTCAAAGGTGTTATTACAGCTTTTGATGTGATTCGCCACTGTTTCGTGAATGAATATAAAAAGCCTGTGCTGTACCCGGAGGTTTTTGAAAGAGAATAATAAATAAATTGTAAACGTTTAGGCAATAATCAAGAGCTGTATGAAATTATATTTTGTACAGCTCTTTTCCTATTTTTAAACAACTTCTTTTATTAATTCCTTCCTTTAGAAAGGATTCACTTGCATTGGTAGATAAAATGATTAAGAGTCAAAAAATATTTTTACCTTCCGACCTCAAGCAAAAATGAATGACATTTCAAGATTTAAATTTAAATAAAGCTTTGTGGAATGCCTTAGTCGATCTCGGCTTGGAAACGCCCACAAAAATTCAATCAGAAGCTTTTCCAGTTATTATGTCTGGGAAAGATGTGATTGGTGTGGCTCAGACTGGAACTGGAAAAACTTTCGCCTATTTATTGCCAATTCTACGATTGTGGAGTTATGATAAAACCAAAGTCCCAAAGGTTTTAATCATTGTCCCTACACGAGAATTGGTCGTCCAGGTGGTCGAAGCGATTGAAAGTTTGACCACTTACATGAATGCGCGTGCAGTTGGTGTATACGGAGGGACGAATATTCGGACCCAAAAGGGAAAAGTAGCGGAAGGGTACGACATTGTGGTTGGAACGCCGGGTAGAACGATGGATATGCTGCTGGATGGTGTGGTAAAACCCAAGGCAATTAAAAAGTTGGTCATAGATGAAATGGATGAACTATTGAATCTTGGTTTCCGAACCCAACTCAAAAATATCCTTGATTTATTAAATGAGAATCGGCAAAATCTCCTTTTTTCAGCTACGCTGACTGAAGAAGTTGAGGCATTGATAAATGACTTTTTTCAAAATACGGTTAAAGTTGAAGCAGCTCCTACAGGAACTCCTTTGGAAAACATAGAACAGAGTGCTTATAATGTTCCGAATTTTAATACCAAGGTCAACTTCCTTAAATTGCTTTTGAATGAAAATGAAGAAATGAGCAAGGTGCTTGTCTTTGTATCCACGAAGAAGTTAGCAGATTTGGTTTTTGAAAGGTTAGAAGAAGATTTTGGGGAACGGCTAGGAATTATTCATTCGAATAAAGCGCAAAATAATCGTTTCAATACAGTCAAAGAATTTCATGCTGGGACCATTCGAGCATTAATCGCAACGGATATTGTTGCTAGAGGAATAGATGTATCTGAAGTGACTCATGTTATTAATTTTGATGTTCCTGCAGTTCCTGAAAACTATATGCATAGAATCGGAAGGACAGGGCGAGCGGATAAAAATGGAATCGCAATTTCCTTTGTTACGGATAAAGAAAGGGTATTCCAGGAACAATTGGAAGAATTAATGAATCAGCCCATTCCAATCATTGATCTGCCAGAAAATTTGGAAATTTCTACAGAATTAATTCCACATGAAATGCCCACTGTAGCAATGCCTAATATGGATTTGAAAATGGAAAGAAGAGAACCATCCGGGCCGGCTTTTCATGAGAAAAAAGACAAGAATAAAAAGGAAAACCGCAAGGTTCGGTATGTAGAAAAAATGAAAGCAAAGTATAAAAGACCTATTCGGCGAAAACCAAAGAAAAAGAGCAAGAAAAATTAAGCTATTCTAAAACCCTCTAAAATATATAAAGATGAAACTTAAAATGCTATTCTTATTTCTTTTCATTTCAACCTTTAGTTTTGCTCAAGATTCCGATTATGCAATGATTGAAAAAACGGTCAATTATTATCTTGAAGGCGGAACGAACAATGAATTTGAAACGCTTAAAAAGGCATTTCACGAAACAGCTACGATGAAATTTATTGGTGATGAATACAAGGAGGTCAATGCTATAGAGTTTTTTAAAGGTGCGATGAAACCCGGACCCAAGCAAAACCGACAAACCAGAATTGCATACATCAATGTCTCTGGTAACGCAGGGAGTGCAAAATTAGAAATTGATTATCCAGATTTTACCTTTATTGATTATATGAATTTGCTTAAAATAGATGGCGAATGGAAAATCGTCAGCAAAATATTCTTCAGGAAAGTAGATGAAAAGAAGTAAGCAAAATTAAAACCTTTGAAGCGTTGAAAATGAACAGTCTGATTAATTAAATTATTAATCAGACTGTTTTGTTTTTTGGCGAACTTTTTTTAGATTTAGATGAATTATAAAACAGTGTTTTACTATGTGAAACACTACAATTTAAAGTTTGGTCAAAGAAAATAAAATACTCAATAATTCTATTGCCAATGCTTTTTCAGTATTGGAACATTTTAACCACCATCAACCTGAGTGGGGAGTTCGCGAATTGGCAATTGAATTGGGTGTGAATAAAAGTACCTTGTATCGAACTCTTGCGACCTTGGAGACCATCGGCATCCTTCGAAAAAATCCAGAGAATGACAAGTATAGTTTGGGCTTAAAATTGTTTGATTTAGGAAACCGGGTAGATGTAAATCAATCTTTTATCAGACATACACATCCCATTCTAAAAAAAGTCGCGGATGAAATAACGGAAACCGTTCACCTGGGAATCCTGAAAGAAGGAAATGTTTTTATGGTGGATAAAATAGAAAGTCCTTTTGGCCTCAAATTGAATTCATCCATAGGAAGCTCGAGTCCAATTCATTGCACAGGCATAGGGAAAGTATTGCTTGCTCATTCTACAAGCACCTTTATTGATTCTGTTTTGATTGGGAATTTGGAAAAGCTAACTCCTTTTACAATTTGCAATAAGCAGAGATTGAAAAAAGAATTGAAGACCGTAAAAAAACAAGGTTTTGCATTGGATCGGCAAGAATTGGAACTGGGATTGATTTGCGTAGCAGTTCCCGTTTTTAATAACAATAATGAGGTCGTTGCATCACTAAGTGCAGCAGGTCCAGCGATAAGATTCAAAGAAGAATCTCTAGAAAATTATGTTTCTATTTTGAAAAATGGAGCAACAGCTATTCAACATAAAATTGGAAATTTCAAACCATAAAGCATGGCGGAAGAGAAGAAGTACAGTACGGTACATTACAAGAATTATTTAGGTTTAGATAAAATACTGGATGCTCAACATTTGAGGAGTGAATCGGTTGAGGGAAAAGGCGCGCATGATGAAATGTTATTTATAATCATTCATCAAGCCTATGAACTGTGGTTCAAGCAAATCATTCATGAATTGAGTTCTGTTTTGAATATGTTTAAAACAGATGATGTGGATGAAAGAAGCATCAGCACTGCAGTCCACCGTTTGGAGCGGGTTGTTGAAATTCAACAAGTGCTTATCCAGCAAATCCGAATTATGGAGACCATGACTCCTTTGGATTTTCTAGATTTCCGGAATCATTTATTCCCTGCATCTGGTTTTCAAAGTTATCAATTTCGATTGATCGAAAACCTTTTGGGCCTCCAAGAAGGGGAACGTCTAAAATACAATGGTTGTCCATACTTCTCTGTTTTTGATGAAAAGAAACAACAAGAACTTCAAGAAATGTCTTCAGCAACTTCTTTGTTTGAAGCAATAGAAGATTGGCTAGAGCGCACGCCCTTTATTCAGTGGGGATCCTTTAAGTTTTTAGAAGCTTATAAAGAATCAGTAAGCAGAATGATTGCCCGAGAAGAAAAGGCCATTGCTGCGACTGAATATTTGACTCCATCAGAAAAAGAAATGCGTTTGAGTTCATTGAAAAATGCTTCTTCTTATTACGAAGCCGTTTTTGATAAGGACAAACACGCAGCCTTGCAGAAAAAAGGAGAAATACGAATCAGCTATAATGGAATGATGGGAGCTTTGTTTATTAATTTATACAGAGACGAACCCTTATTGCATCTGCCTTTTAAATTGTTGGTAGCGATTATTGAAGTCGATTCTGCCTTGACCACATGGAGATACCGTCATGCGCAAATGGTCTTAAGGATGTTGGGTAAGAAAGTTGGAACTGGCGGTTCATCTGGCCATGAATATTTACAAGCAACGGCAGACAAACATCATATCTTTAAAGATTTGCACAACATTTCTACCTTATTGATACCTAGATCTGAACTGCCCGTTTTGCCAGAAAATGTCAAGACTCAACTGAGTTATTATTACACTGCTTTTAAGCTTTAATATTATTTTGATAAAAATTCAAAACTATATAAACGGTCAATTTCAGTCTGCGCAATCCGGACTAACGCTTGACGTATATGATCCATCAAAAGGAACGGTTTACGCTACTGCATCTGCATCTGGAAAAGCTGATGTTGAACAGGCAATTCAGGCTGCGGAGAACGCCTTTGCGGGTTGGTCAGAAACAAGCATTGAAAAAAGGAGTGCGATTTTATTGAAAATTGCTGATTTGATAGATGAGAAATTAGAAGAACTGGCATCAGCAGAATCTGTGGACAACGGAAAGCCGGTTTGGTTGGCAAAGCAAGTGGACATTCCGAGAGCTTCGTCTAATTTTCGGTATTTCGCGAATGCAATTACTCAATTTAATTCAGAAGCATTTGAAACACAAGGCCGAGGTGCGATTAATTATACTTTAAAGCAAGCCCTTGGTGTGGTGGTTTGTATCTCTCCATGGAATTTACCACTCTATCTTTTTACCTGGAAAATAGCTCCTGCTTTGGCCGTGGGTAATACGGTTGTTGCAAAGCCTTCTGAAGTTACTCCAATGACGGCATTTTTGCTTGGTGAAATTTGCAATGAAGCAGGATTACCTCCTGGTGTTTTAAATATTGTGCAAGGAGATGGATTAGCAGCAGGGCAAGCAATGTGCGAGCATCCCAAAGTGAAAGCGATCTCTTTCACGGGGAGTACACGTGTTGGAGGAGACATTGCAAAAATCGCAGCACCAAAGTTCAAAAAACTTTCCTTTGAAATGGGCGGGAAAAACCCCAATATCATTTTTGAAGATTGCAATTATGAAAAAATGTTGGATACTACTTTACGGTCTTCCTTCGCCAACCAAGGACAAATTTGTTTATGCGGTTCTCGTATTTTGGTGGAGAAAAGTATTTACAATAAATTCAAAGAGGATCTTGTTGCAAGAGCAAAAAAGCTTAAAGTCGGAATACCTTCAGATTCTGAAACCAAAGTTGGAGCAGTGGTATCGAAAGTGCATTTTGAAAAAATATTATCTTATATTGAACTGGCAAAAGAAGAAGGCGGAACCATCCTTTGTGGAGGACAAAAAGTGATGCCAGCTGGTCATGAAAATGGTTATTATATACAACCAACCATAATCGAAGGGTTAAGTGAAAAATGCAGGACGAATCAAGAAGAAATATTTGGACCTGTTGTTACAATCATGCCTTTTGAAACGGAAGAAGAAGCATTGCGTTTGGCGAATGATTCTGACTATGGTTTATCAGCGACCTTGTGGACAGAGAGTTTGAGTAGAGCACATCGAATGGCCAGGAAAATAGATGCTGGGATTGTTTGGGTCAATACTTGGTTGCTAAGAGATCTTAGAACTCCTTTTGGAGGAATGAAAAACTCCGGAGTTGGGCGAGAAGGTGGAATGAATGCACTCGACTTCTTTACAGAGCAGAAGAACGTTTGTATTTCGTATGAGTGAGAAGGTGTTTAAAACCAAAACAGTCTTAAAGAACTTCAATTTTTGAAAATTAAATAATTCAAAACTATGTCAAAATTATTTCCAGTTATCAACTTCAAAGAATGGATTGATGAACACCGTCATTTGCTAAAGCCACCTGTTGGCAACAAATGTGTATGGGACGGTGGAGACTATATCGTAATGGTAGTAGGTGGACCTAATTCGAGAAAAGATTATCACCTTAATCAAACACCGGAATTCTTTTATCAAGTAGAAGGAGATATTACTTTGAAAGTGATCGATGAAGGCACGCCTAAAGACATTCATATTAAGGAAGGAGAGATTTATTTGCTGCCTCCAAATATTCCGCATTCTCCCCAACGTGGACCCAACACGATAGGTTTAGTAATTGAGCAAAAAAGACCAGAAGGTATGGAAGATGGTTTGGCATGGTTCTGTGAAAATTGCCATAATGAACTCTATCAAGAACCTTTTACTTTGAAAAATATAGAAACTGATATGCCTGTCATTTTCGATAGATTTTATACCAGTGGTGAATTAACGAGTTGTGATAAATGTGGGACTAAAATGGAGCGTCCGGGAGCTAGCAAAAGCTAGGATAAATTCTGCCTAAATATTGACTGATTTTTCAACCTAAATACCTAACAAGATGAAGCAACGTAAATTTACTTTGGAGGAAAAAGACATTCCAGAAAAATGGTACAACATTGTGGCAGATATGCCCAATAAACCATTGCCTCCTTTACATCCTGGTACATTAGAACCTATTGGTCCGGATGCATTAGCGCCCTTATTTCCAATGGAATTGATTAAGCAAGAAGTCAGTGCTGAAAAATGGATAGATATTCCAGATGAAGTTCGAAATATTTACTCCTTATGGCGGCCAACACCTTTGTACCGTGCTTATGGCTTGGAAAAAGCATTGGATACGCCAGCTAAGATTTATTATAAATATGAAGGAACAAGTCCCTCTGGTTCGCACAAACCCAATACCGCAGTTGCACAAGCTTATTATAACAAACAAGAAGGCATCAAAAGAATCACAACGGAAACAGGTGCAGGACAATGGGGTTCAGCCTTGGCCTTCGCTTGTAATCATTTTGATATAGAATGTGAAGTTTACATGGTAAGGTTATCTTATGACCATAAGCCGTATAGAAAAGTGATGATGAACACATGGGGAGCAAAAGTTTTCCCTTCTCCTTCAAATGCTACAGAAGCAGGAAGAAAAATTTTAGAAGAAGATCCGAATACAACAGGTTCGTTAGGAATCGCAATATCAGAAGCGATAGAAAGGGCTGCCACAAATGACGACACGAAGTATGCATTGGGTTCTGTATTGAATCATGTAAAGTTGCACCAGACCATTGTTGGTCAAGAAGCTATCAAGCAAATGGAAATGGCAGGTGATATGCCGGATATTGTTATCGCTCCATTTGGAGGTGGATCCAATTTTGCAGGATTGTCCTTCCCATTTCTTCGATTGAATTTTGAAGAAGGAAGGAATATTAGATGTATTGCTTCTGAACCAACATCTTGTCCTAAATTAACCAGAGGAGTTTTTCGATATGATTTTGGAGATACAGTAGGGATGACTCCATTATTGCCAATGTATACTTTGGGCCACAATTTTGTTCCAGCTCCAATTCATGCTGGTGGTTTGAGGTATCATGGGGCAGGTGTAATTGTCAGCCAATTATTGAAAGATAAATTGATCGAAGCAGTTGCACATGATAATGTGGAGGTTTTTGAAGCAGGTGTCTTGTTTGCTCAAGCAGAAGGAATTATTCCTGCACCAGAAGCTACTCATGGTATAGCAACAGCGATTGCTGAAGCAAAAAAATGCAAAGAGGAAGGTGTGTCAAAAACGATACTCTTCAACCTTTGTGGTCACGGTAATTTTGATATGAAAGCTTATGAAGATTTCTTCGCAGGAAAGATTGTGAAGCATGAACTTTCTCAAGAAGAGATTACAGCTTCTTTGGCTCAATTGACTACACCAACTATAGATTAAAGAAAATATACAAGGAGTGAATTTGAATTTTTTACTCCTTGTTTTTTAAATCAATAATACTCATTCCATCTTCTTATGCGAATAAACGGACATTCTCATTTACTTCCATATCCGGAACAGATTCCTGCCTTTATGAAGGAAAAGGAAATCTTCTGGATTGATGAGGATCGAAAACATATGCTTCAGAAAAATTGGAAACGTCCAGTTACGGATTCCAGTTTTTTTCTGGATGAAAAACTAGAATGGATGGATAAAAACAAGATTGATCATGCGGTCGTCTTGAATTTATCTCAACTTTACGGAAACGGATTGCGATTAGAAGAAATGAAGAAAGTGCTCCGTTTTCAAAATGATTTTAATGCACGTGTTCAAGCAGATCACCCTGACAAATTTACCTGTGGCTTTGTAGTGCACAGTGGTTTTGTAAGAGGAGCGTTGTGGGAAATTGAACGTTGTGTTGAAAAATTAAACCTGCGGGTTTTGTGTCTGCCTACGCATTTTATGGATTCGATAGGAACTTGGCGATCAATATTTGATCAAGATATTGAACCCATTCTTGAACTCGCAAACAAGTACAAACTAGCGATTGAAATTCATCCTTACGATGGAGAGAAGTTTATAAACTTACCAAATATTTCTTGGCGTTTTCATCTGATTTGGATGCTGGCGCAGTGTACGGATGCTTATCACTTTTACACCTTACAAGGCTATTATGCAAAGTATCCAGATATCCGAGTTTGCTTTGCGCATGGAGGACAATTGGCCCATATGAACTTAGGCCGAAGGATACAGGGCTTTGATGGAAGACCGGATTTGTTTGAAGGTCAAGAACATCCACGTAAAGCAGTTGGACATCCAAATATTTATTTTGATACTTTGGTCCATGATACAGTTTCATTGGAATTGATGGTCAAACGACAAGGTACCGATCAAATCATAATGGGCTTGGATGATCCGTATCCGTTAGGCGAAATGCATTCGGATCCTCAGTCTTCTTATCCTGGGAAGTTATTGGATTTGGC
>CALIAG010000115.1 GCA_938041325.1 uncultured Saprospiraceae bacterium
CCAGTAATCAATGCAAAAGCCCAAACACCTAAAATAAGCAAAAGTGTTTTGCTTATTTTCCACCAAAGAGCACGTGACTTAAATAGATTTAAAAACAGGTATAACATGAAACTGATTAATCCTACATGAAGTCCAGAAACAGCTAAAACATGCATGGCACCGGTGCCTGTATATGCGGATTGTAATTCGTCAGAAATAAATTCTTTGTAACCTAAGATCAAAGCAGCTCCAACAGCCAATTCGTTTTCTTCTCCAAGGTGTTTTTCTAAAATCGAAATGAATTTTTCTCGGCTAGAAAAAGCCATACTTAGTATTGGATTTCCTTTATTGTGATCTAGGAATTTCCAATTATTTTCTTTAATAAAAGTTTGAAAATATATGTTTTGGCCAGCTAGGTAACTTTTGTAATCAAAGGCATTTGGGTTTTTAGAATCCTCTAACGGAAGTATTTTTCCATCTAGAATTATTTGATCACCGTACTTAAGTTTATTGCTTTTTTTATCAAATGGAAGATAGACGAGAATGTTGCCTTTTTTCTCTATGAATTTATTCGATTCAGAACCAATCTGACTCAATTTCAGATTAAACTTGACCCATTTTCCCTTTATTGGCTGACTAAGAATCACTCCAACAATAGTATTTTCTTTTTCTAAAAAATTAGAAAAATGGGCTATTTTATTAGTGTCTTTATGGTTGTTGGTAATCAAATAACCGAATCCAAAAAGGAAAAGTATTATTAGACTTCCGAACAGCCAATCGAACCTGAATTTTTGGACAAAAAAGTAAAGTAAGGTAATTATTGAAAAGAGCGAGAAGAGAATCCAAGGAGTAATTGAAAAAGTCTGCGGAAAAATCAAGGCGGATAAGATCCCAATTACGAATGGTATCAATAATCGTATGAATGGAATAGGCCTCCAATTGATTGTGTTGGTTTGTTTTCTCAAAGTACTGTGTCTTGGGTTCGCATTGTTTACACAAGTAAAGTACGAAAAAACAATTTAATTACATCTGAATTTAGTGATTTTTTTCAACTGAATGATGGTCTTTTATTCTAAGGGTGGAGTCTGTTTAATCCGTTGTATACCGAGATTTACCTATTCCTTTGTTAGGTGAAACTTTTTGAAGAGAAATACTAACCTGCATATCTTGCCCTAAAATATTTGACAAGGCTTGCTGAATTTCGGGTTTAATAGCTTCATTGGAATATGCAGTAAACTCAATGCTTTTGTCTTTGTTTTGATGAAAGTGAAAACCTGCAATAGGCAATTTCGCCAATGCCCGTGTAATGTCAATATTGTTGACCGAGCTTCCGTTTTGTTTATAAATATTTACAGGAGCTCTTGCTTCAAGGTTTTGTAAATAAGGAATGTTATCTATCATCTTTAAACTACAAAAATCACCTGTCCGATATCGAATCAAGGGAAGAAAAGGATTGTTTCCTCCCGTTACAACTAACTCCCCAACTTCTCCATTAGATAGAATTTTATCTTCGTTTTTATCAAAAATTTCAAGATATAGATCTGGACGAATGGCTCGGTATCCAACGCTTGTCGCATAAGCAATGTTTCTACATTCCGTTAGAGAATAGAGGTCGATCACTGGACAATTAAATTGTTTTTCCAAAGTAGATTTTGTGTTTGCCATCAACTTCATTGCGGACGAAATGAGTGCCTTTGGTTTTAGGTTTAAATTTAAATTCGCCAAAGCAGTAAAGGCAATTGGATCACCTGTCAATATCTGCGGATTGTATTTTTCCAAATAAGTTTTGATGTCATTTGGGTCGTTCCAATCTTTTTCATTCAAATTGATTTTTAAAATACCAGCTCCCTCAAGGTAAGTCGATAAGGAGGCATAGGTCAATGTCTTTTCTTGTGCACAGATCATTGCAATCGCAACTTTGTTCTTGTCTTTTTCTATTTCAATATTAAAATTTTTGAGAATTGACTCCACTTGAGGAATCCAACAAGCTTGTGAAACCGGATCAAATAAAACATCCATTGCTGGCCCGGTTGATCCTGAAGTTTGATACAATAGCAAATGTTCCAAATTGACATCCATCGAAACAAATGCCCAGGCTTGTTTGCGAATATCTTCCCTTCTAATTGTGGGCTGGTTTAAAAAATCAGAACTCCTTTGTTTATAGAATGGAACAGAATCTCTGCACCAACTTAAATAGTTTTCTAACCAAACGGGAAGCTGATCTGCTTTCCAAAACTCTTTACCTTGCTTAAGATTTATATCGTAATTTTTGACTTGATCAAGTAAACCCTTGTCAAGGCGATCTCCGCTTTGGAAGTTGAATATCGGTGAATGAATATCCTGTTTGAGTTGATTTAAAAAACTCAAATCTGAAATCAATGGAAAGCGTTCTTTGTCACTTAATGCGACTTTTGGTCCTTTACTCTCTTCCATATGGATTGGCCGCTTCTTGTGCTTTTTTCTCAGCCATTTTTTTTCTAATTTCCATCATCCTTTTCATCGCTTGGCTGGATTTTTTTAATATTTCTTGTCTGTCAATCGTACTGATTGCGGATAGTTTGTCTATCGCTTCGTCAATGCTTTCGCCAGTAGGTTGAATTTCACAAGCAAACAATCCTGTTCGGACCATTTCTTCTGTTCTTTCTTCATCTTCAATCCATTTTTCGAATTCTACTATATCGCATATGGGTTTTAAATCATTGAATAAAAATTCATGAATTTTAGGGACCAGCGAATTTCGTCCGATGAAATAAGGATGCGAAAATAGCCAACAAGCAATATGGAGTGATTTTAAATAATTTGCTTTTTGATTTTCTAATTGACGGCGCTTAGGTAAATTAAAATCGACTTCTAAAAACCGACCACTCACTGATCGAAAAAGGTCTGTAAGAATTGCAGACGTATCTATTCCATCTTCGTTTTGAAGAAGAGAATCTTGTAGAAATATCGGCGGGCACTTCCTTAAGTGAAAGCACAAATCATAAACTTGAGCCATTTAGTTTGTAGTATAATTCAATTCAGAAAAATCAGCCGCAAATTGCAGCAGTTCTTCTTCATTGGTTACATAATGTAAGATCCATCCCATTGCTTGTAGTCTCTTGACTTTTGGGTTTTCGTAATGAGCGGAAGAGTGCAAGACAATTGTACCGGAACCTCCGGCATTTTCCAATGCAATTTCAATTAATTCCCAATGACTTTGTTTAGTAGGAGTCTTAGAATCCAACATACTAAAGATATCATTATCCGTTACAATAATGGCATGAGATTTTTTATCATTTTGTTGGCCAAAAGGTTTTCGCAATCGTTCAATTCCGTAAGCATAACCAGTACCCAGATAAGAGGTGATGGTGCTAAGCAATTTCTTTTCGTCGTTTATGAATCCATTTGTCTCCATAAATTTTCCGGGCTCCCCCGAAAGACAAGCCATGACATCTGCTCCCGCCCGTAAAGCAGAAAGTCCAATAATTGTTGCAGCCAAAACAGGCCAAGAAAATCTTGTTTTAGGATTCACCATGGAACCAGAACAGTCAATTCCGATATAGACATCGAGTGGTTTTTCTTCCATATCCTCATCAGAATCTTTTCCATAAGTACGTTTGACCGTATTCATTCCGGGGATAATATATGGTGCGTGAATGGCCGTTTCAACCCAATCTAGATCCTCCATTGAGTCGCCGATATTCCAAGTTTCTAACCCTTCTGGGAGTAGGTAAGAATTGCTTTGAGAAACTTCGGTTGGGAAATCAATTAAATGGGGTAGGGCAATCTCTTTGTAGTAGGCATTTATTAATTTTTGCTCATTGGCATTAGGATTCACCTGTTTCATTAAATCAATATAACTACCGGGTGGCATATAGATATTTCTAGGACCTTGTCCACCTAGCAGATTATGTCCCAGCCCAGTTGCAGTTGACAAATTATCGTCTCCCTTCAAGCTTTCAGATCTCATGTCTATTACACCTTCGATCCCTTCTATATCAAGTTCTGTAAGCCCTGAAGTCGCTGGAGAATTTAATCCTGCTTTTTCAGAATCTAAAAGGACAAGTATTTTTTTCCTGTCTTTATCAAATTGCTTCTGGTCAACTAAATAAGGATAAAGCATCACAGCGAATCGGCCTGCGCCATCCAACCAATTTTTTGAATAACTTCTGATCAGTGAAGCAATCAAAGCGGCATCGGCATCTATGCTTTTATTGTGTAAAGAAAGGTCATTTGCAAGCGCTCCGCGTTTGGTCCTCCATAGGTATTCGAAGCTGCGCATAATCAATGTCCAAAAGACGGAAGGCTTATTTTTTTTGTTGAGGGTTTTGTAAATGTCAGCCATGTTTAAATCATGAAAACGTTGCAGTTTGTCATTGATCAAAATATCTTCATAAATATTTGCGACCATGGCTGCCCTGTTCTCAATTTCTGGCAAAGCCCATCGAATACGGCCCATTAAAATGGCATTGTCATGGAGATTGGCCGGTGTATATATGTGATGCCCGATTTCATGAGCCAATATTTCTACAGAAAAATCGATAACATTTTCGTCTACTACTTTTTCGAGGTCAATTACGATTCTATGATCTGTCAGTCGAATCATGGCAAAACTTCCGGTCAAACCTTCTTGAGCAGCAGCTTTGCTTGTAGTGCACCATATAGGTTCCTGCAATCTCAAAAAAGGACTCCAAACCAATTTGGCCTTAGCCCAACTGGCTTTCCATTTTTGCAAAGTAGATTCGATTAATTGACTTTTTGGGTTCATGAATCTGGATGACTGAAAATATAGAGTAAGTGAGAGTTGTCTAGTGTGAAAACGGCTGTTTGATTCGCAATGACCATTGATGAAATATTCGACTCAGGTAAGCTTGTTCGACTTTTTTTAGAAAATAGCGCTATAGCATTCTTGAGGGCCTGTGAACTCAGGTTCACTTCAAATTTAGGAGCAGGCAAAAAGCTGTGCCCAAATCTATCCACAAAAAAAGCAAAATGATTATTAGAATCTGTCGCAAATATTTTATCATCAATCAAGGTGACTTTTGGTGGTTTTCGAAATGGACCATTAAAGCCTTTGAATCCGCCGGCTGTCTCGTGAAAATAGTTTTCCTTATTGTGCCAAGTTTGTTCCAGTTTATCAATTGTAAATCCATCAAATCCGGCAGTGCTTAATATTAATTCTTTGGTTGGTTGAGAAAGCGATTTGAAGTCTGTGAGCGCATTTTCTTTTAAATGAGCTAAGCCAGAAAACCAGGCAAAAATTCTTCCTGCTTTTAAGAATTCATCGGTACTTTGTAAGTTTGGAACTGCTCTTGTCATCCTCATGATCCATCGGATTGTTTCCTTCGGAGCATAAGCTCTAATTTTCAAAAGTGCAGCATCCAATGCTCTAATTGGCAAGCCGGGATTATGGGTCAATAAGTGTGGGGCTTTTTCTAAAATGGCCCAAGCCTTTTTGTATTCGTTTTCATAACTAATGGCTGATTTGTTGGCCAATAGTTTTAGAATGCGTGTATAGAGAATTTCAAAAACGGGGTGGATGTTATTGGATTCAGGAAACCTTTCGTGCATATTTTTTACGATAGGTTCAATACTATTAACCACCCATTTTGTGATCAACTCACTTGGAATTGGACCATAGGTCATTTCACATTGTTTGTACAATCCGTTGTACAATTCATTGTGTTTTTTTAAAACTTCAATAAGAGGTTTATACGTTACTTTTTCCATTGTAACCATCTTTTGTAGTTTCCATATCTTTGATGCAAATATTTTAATTTCAAAATATCATCTGCTCGATATCCATACAATTTTTTCTCCTCAGACCATTTTTGCAATTGCTTTTCTATTTGCAATAATCTTTTGTCGACGTCATTTAAACTTACATTGTCTAAACCTTTTTGAAACTCTTCTTCAAACACATCAACAGGATCATCTCGGTCCAAGTCTTGACTTGCAAATTCATCACAGGAAAGATCAAATAACTTTCTTAGCCAAACGATTCTATCTATTCTTAAAGACTCGTTATCCGGCTGATCAAAAAAACTAGATTCCAAATGAGGGCTTAAGGTATCGTGTAAAACGAAAGGCAATACTTGGCGAATATCTTCAATGTCAACTTCTTTGTTTCCACGGAAGTAAGCCATTGCTTTTGAAAACATGAGTAAGGTCATAATCTTTCGAACGGATAATCCATTGGTCGATTGAGAACCTAAATCTTTGACTTGATCTTTTCCACCTTCTTTGCGAAATAAGGTTTTCATATCTAAGCCAGATAACTTGGCAACATCCTTTGTCATGTATTCCAAGCGAGTAGAAGCCGGTTCGAAAAACTCAAATTGTCTACAAAAGAATTCTATTCTTTTTCTTAGTGGTTTTGAAATTTCAATTTTCCGAATTTCTTTATTGATGGTGTTAATTTCTTCGGTAGAAAAGATGATTTCCTCCGGGATAATAGATTCTGGTTTGAAATTTAATTCAATTCGTTTCAACAGGTCTTCAATAAATCTTGTGTTGAAATGAAGCGCTCTGACGACAATATCGATTCTATCTTTTAAAGCTTCGATTACTTTGTACGTTCCACCACCTGCATCGTCATTTGCAGTGAGGTACCAGGCTGCATCTGGGCATTCATAAATTTGGTCAAAAATCTCTGCATAGTTGTCTGCTAGAACTGTCAACAAAGCAGACTGGGTACGCGTTGGTATTCGATTGTATTCGTCAATTATTTTGACCGTCATACTCAACCAGTTCCTCCATGCAATTCTAATGTCAGAAGTTTTTTCTGCTTTGACCATATCTGCTGGTAAGGGGTGACCGAGTAAGTCTGAGATTGTCATCTGCGGTTGACCATGTTGAATGGCTCTTTGTACATCGGTTTTGTTGTATCCGGCAATAAGTCCCATGAGAATAGAAGTGGCTGTTTTACCACGACCCGGGCCACCAACGATTAAACATTTACCTCTTGCAAATAAATTCAATAGAGGAAGTAAAACAAAACTAGAATAACTTTGATCAGATGGCAAAGTAACCTCCACTTTACTGTCCCCGAAGATGAATTTTTTAGCATCGCCTTCATTGAATTCAATGTCATAGTAAGGACTTATGATTGCGGTATTTGTAATCCAGAAATAAGCTTGTCTGACTTTTTCATCGAGCGCTTTTGCAGGACCAGAACCTTTAGTGGAAGAATTGTCTTCGTAAAGGTCTTCTATTTCAAATTTTTCAAAAGTTGGTGGTTTTTGTGGATTGGTAGGAGCCGAAGGAACCTTCTTGTAAAAACCGAGGACTTTTTTAACGAAATCTGACATCTGAGTGTTTTAGGTATTGAATTCCGTAATTCCGTGAATTACTATCGTTGTAAGTTTAAGTAATTTACGGATAAATTATTACTATGTTTACTTATGTTGTGATTCGAGATTATCTTGGATATCATAGACATAGAAATCTGTTATTTAGTTAACAATTTGTACAAAGAGTCGGTTCCTCAATATTTAAATTAAATCAATAATGCTTGAGTTTTTTAGTATAGAAAATATTGCTTTTGAATTGCTGGGTTATCCGCTCAGTTATATTGAATTGATCGGAACCTTTTTTGGATTGATTGCAGTTTATCTGGCATCCAGGACAAACATTCTAACCTGGCCAGCTAGTATCATTAATGAGTTTGGATTCTTTTATTTGTTTTACCAAGTGAACTTGTATGCAGATATGTTGCTTCAAGTTTATTTTTTCGTTGTGACAATTTATGGATGGTATTTTTGGAAATACGGAGAAGTAGATAACAAGGTTTATAGATTGTCTAAAAAAGCAATTCTGAACTACTTGGTTATTTTAATTTTAGGAACGATTGTATTGGGAATCATAATAAGCCGGATTCACTTGATCTTTCCTCAAGTATTTGAGATCCCGGCTTCTTATCCATTTCCAGACGCCTTCACTACAGTAGGCAGTATTTTAGCGATGATTTTGTTGTCTAAAAAGCGAATTGAAAATTGGTTGTTGTGGATGGCAGTGGATGTTGTGGCGGTTGTTGTTTATTATTTGAAAGGAATTCATTTGGTTTCGATAGAGTATGTTGTGTTTTTTCTGATTTGCGTTTTTGGATTCTTTAATTGGAAAAAGCAGTTATGTAGTTAGTCTCCCAAGCCGTTTTTTCGATTTTACCTAAAAACCCTACTTCAATAAATAACACAATTGAATTTATAAATGAATCAGAAAATACTACGTTTTGGAATTGGAAGAAAAATAATATTAATTTTTCTTTTGAAAAGAATCCATCACAAAGTTTTTTTGATAAGCTCTCATTTAAGATTAGTTTAGAGTCCTATAATTAAATAATTAAATATGACTTTCAAATATTTTTCTTTTATTACTGTAATCCTATGCTTTCTTTCTTGTTTTGAAATAAAACAAAATTATCAGACACTTACAAAAATTAAATATGAGATTATTGACGAGAATAGTGAGCTTGAAAATTCTTTTCTGACTTTAATTTTCAATGAAGAAATAAGAATTCTGCAGCTTAATGTACATTCGAAATATGCATTAACAATGATAAGAGATATCAAGAACGAAAATCATAAGATTTTTATTGGAGACTTAGAAAACAATTATCTAATTCCGAAAAAATCAGGTATGTATGAAATGTTCTCAAATAAAGAATCAATTAAAAACAACTTATTTACTTTAGTTGAAAACCCGAATGATACTATTTCAATTTTAAATAAAAAATGTACGGCATTCAGTACCAATGACGATAGTTGGGTTATCAAGTTTTATATGACAGAAGAGCTAGTAACGCCAAAAGATTTAATAATATCAGCTCGTAATATTACCAATTTTCGAGGTTTTCCGCTTTATATAGAAACAGAAATAGAAGAGTATAAATTGAAACACAAGGTGGTATCAATTAAAGAGGTAGAGTTTAAGGAAATCAATAAATTTTTAGACTATATCGAGCTTTCGGATTCAGAACTAGAAAGTAAAGTTGGAGAAGTTATGTATTTAGAAAAACAAGTTCCAAACCTTTATTTGCTTAACTTTTTGAATATATTAGGTTACTTCTTAAGTATTCATAGTCCTTGATTCAGCCTCCCTATAGATACCTTGAACGACTTTTTAGAATATTCTT
>CALIAG010000116.1 GCA_938041325.1 uncultured Saprospiraceae bacterium
TCAACTCGAAAAAGTCCGTTACCAGCATAAGAAATGTATTCATAATTCGGAGAAATAATCACCTCTCCATCTAAATTATACAAACCAGTAAATTCTTTGATTCGGACTTTTGCATATCCGTTTTCAAAAGAACCAATTTTATCATACTTCGGCGCAATCAGCGGAATCCCCTTTTGATTGATCACTCCCCAACGTCCTTTCGATTGAATAACGGCTACTCCATGCTGAAAAGCTCCTGCTTTTTCATAAAAACCTTCATGGACATCATTGGATTCTGTGATGAAATAAAAGCGGTAAGATTGATCTCTCACCAATCCTCTTCCGGAACTAAAATCCAACAGTCGATTAACACTAGGTTCAATAATATTATTTCCTAAAGTATCAATGATTCCTCCTTGCTTATAGCCTTGATAAACGATCGCTCTGCCCTCTTCAAAATCAAGACATTTAGAATAAGTCGGACTGACCACTTCTTCTCCGTCTTTGTCAATAAATCCACAAAGTCCATCGTTGTGAATAGCAGCTCTGCCTTCACTGAAGCGGCTGGCTTTGGAATATTGATTGTTGATTGCCAGTCTTCCTCTGACATCGATGTAACCGTATTTATCTTTGAATTTTATGACTGCCAAGCCTTCTGAAAATTCACCAATTTCTTGATAATTTCGATTGGTGATAAGTGCTCCTTTTTTATTGATTAAACCATAATACAATCTATTGTTACCAAATCTAACTTTCGCAATCCCATATTCGTTGTACGGTTCGATAGAAGAATAAATTGGTCGCAAAACGTATTTTCCTCGTTTGTCAATCAAGCCATATTTCCCGTTGTGAATAACGCGGGCAACATTGTTTTCAAAATCAAATCCTTTCTTGAATTTGGATTCAATTTGCCATTCTCCTTTAGGATTGAGATAGCCTACGCCGGATCGATTATTTGCCCAAGCCAATCCTTCTTTGAAATTACCGATTTGATAATATTCAAAAGGGATTACATTTTTACCACTCTTATCTATAAATCCCCATTTTCTTTTAAACTGGACGGCTGCTAAGCCTTCTGAAAAATTGTGAATTCTCCGGTATTTGCAAGGGATAACTTCCTTTCCATTTTGATCAACAAAGCCCCATAAACCATTTCGTTTTACAGCCAGTCGTTCTTCACTAAATGCTCCGAGTTCATCATATACCAAATCCACCGTTACTTGACCTAAGGTATCAATCAAGCCAAATTTTTCTCGTTTCATCCCTACTTGCAAGATTGCCTTGTCTGTGTTTTCAAGAAAATTAAGGTTATCAAAATCACATTCAAGTACTCGCTTTCCAGTTACATCAATCGCTCCCCATTTATTATCCAATTCAACAATGGCTACTTCATTGGCGAAAGGCTCTGCATAGGAGTATTGAGTTTGAACCACCACTTGTCCAGTCGTATCCAAATAACCCCATTCACAATCTTCACAAGTCAATACTGCTTCTGATTCAAATTCTTGATCATATAAAGTATAGTCAACCATGAAATTTGGAGAATGTAATTTTTCAAGGTATTCATTCAAATCTCCAAGTCCTTTTTCTTTCTTTTTAAAATTCCCAGATAACTTTCCTTTTGCACTCGCTCTGGCAACACCATCGTGAAACTCATCAATAAAAGCAAAATCTCTTTTTACAATCTTTCCTTTTTTATTGATTAGTCCGTGAGTTCCATTCGAAAAAACAATTCTTGCCAAAGGCCAGCCTGCATCAAAATCATCAAACTTGATATCCCACAATTCAACTTTCGAAATCAACAAGCCTTTTTCATTATTGACCAATCCATAGATCATCCCGAATCGGTATTTTGTCCATTCAAAATCGTAGTTGCCTTGTTGTTCCAATCCTACAATTGTAAAACCGTGTTCTGAACGAACGTCTATATTATTGAATGTGGGCTCTATTTGAATGCTTCCATCATCCAGCCTACGCAAACCCCATCTATTTTTTTCCACAGAATAAAACCATTCAAAATCATCGAGCATAAAACTATTGCCATCTTCGAATTCCTGAAAACGTCTAACCCGACTCGCCTTGCCTCCTATATTTATGGTAAAGTGTTTTTTGAAACTATTTTCTTTTGAAATGGTCCCATCATTTTGAACATAATACAAAGACAATTCGCCTCCTAAATAAGCTTTGACTTGTCTTTCCAATAGTTCAATTTTATTGAAAGTTGGATCCAATAATATATCTCCATTGACATTTGCCAAACCTACCAATCTTCCTTTTCTAATTTGTACTATTTTTTCTTTTGGAGGAGTAATGAAATTATATTCAAAAGGAATAGTGGAAACTTCTTTTGAATTCATAATTCCCCATCGCCCGTTTTGAATTACTCGAAAGTGATTGGGGCCACAGGCTAAGATTTCTTCATAGTTGGTAGATAAAACCAAATTCCCTCCTGCATCCAAAAGGCCAACCTTTCTATTTCTTCGGCACAAAACTTTTGTTCTAGAAAACTGGAAATAATCCTCGAATTCGCCGTTGGTCACGATCCTTCCTGCGGATTTCGAGAATAGGAAGGGTTTATTTTGGGAGATAAATTTCAGAAAATTATCGTTAATCTTTTCATATGCATCAAAGCTTGCGGACACCACTTCTTCGCCATCGGAATTAAGAGCGCCCCATTTTTTATTGGATTTGAAAAGAAGTAAGTCTTGTTCGTATACGCGAATTTCGTCTTTAGAAGGAGGAAGGATTTCGGCGCCATTGGCATTGATCAAACCCAGCTTATTATCGAATTCTGTGGTGAGAAAACCAAGTTTGCTATTTTTAATATTGTGAAAAGCAGGTTGTGAATATATTTCTCCAGACCTTGAACACAATCCCCAAAGATCGTTTTGACGAAATTTGATCATTCCATTTTTCAGAATTTCTACTCTTTCAAATGGCAATTTTAAAATAACATTTCCATCAATGTGAATGATTCTTTTGTTGCCGTTTTGAACAATAAAGATCAATTCTTCATCCAGCATTTTTATTTCTTCAAAACGTGGGGCAAGCACTTCTTGTCCTTCTTCGTTTAACAATCCTAGCCTTTGTGCTTTCTGTGCAACGGCATATCCGAAGCGGTTGTACTTTCCAATTGCTTGGTAATTATTCTGAACAATTAAATCTCCATCTACATTGATCAAACCCCATTTCTTGTCTACTTTAACAGGAAAACTAGTCTGAGCTGTAGCAGACTTTGTTGTTAAAGCAATCAAAAATAGTACTGGTATTAGATACCGATTCATATGTAATTTTGAAAATTTACGATCCTAAAAATAATGGAGCATTTGCGTCAATTCATTTAATGGCATTGCAAATTAAGGAATTACCTTTAACACAACTCAATTATAACGGAATTAGACCTCAAAGAAACATATTGAAACGGAATAAACTTAAATTCTCATTTTACATATTTTAAAATAATGGTATTTGGGTCATCACATAGAACTTTTAAATCATCCGTTTCTTAACCTATAAGTGGTAATAACATCTAGCTGCTTGATACTTGTAAATCAATGACTTATATTGCAGACATACTCTCCTACTACAATTTTACCAAATCTTACAAATTACATCATCACCATGAATCCAAAAGATTTAAGGAGGAGCGACTATTTATTCCCACAGCTCAGTTATTCTCAAAAAACATTTCGAGTTTTTGTATTTATCGTTCTTGCTATAGCTTTGCTTAGTGAGGAATCTAAAGCGCAATGTGTTACCCCAAATCCGGCGGTAGAATCTACTTCACCTAACTGGACCAATTTCAGTGCAGATGGAGACGCCGTTAATGATGAATTTGGGATCATGAAATATGAGCCATTTGGTACTGCAGGATCAAAGATCATAGTATATGGTGGGTTGGTAAAGGTTCATACTAGTGGTGGTGCGATTGTCAACGTAGCAGAGAATACCGTATTTGATGGTACAGAGGACTTTACGGGATCAGGAGAATACAATCCGCTTGATCCGGGAAGTTATTTGTTTGTTTTTAAATCTGAAATAGACGGAAGACTTGGTTTTCTCAGAGTAGAAGTAGACTTGGCGAGTATTGAAGTTACGGAACACGGATTTCAAGCTCTTGGGGACAGTGATGGAATAATGGCTGGAGATTGTGCCTCTCTTGCAAATGCTTTGCCCGTAGAGTTAAGTAATTTTAATGCAAGAGCTTTGGAAGATAAAGTTCATTTGAGCTGGTCAACCGCTACAGAAATAGACAATAAAGGTTTTGAAATTCAACGCAGCATAGATGGTGAAAATTTTAGGACCATTGATTTCATCGAAGGTCAAGGAAACAGCCAATTCGAATCTAACTATGCCTTTCTTGATGAGGAAGTCATCTATAATTTGACTTATTATTATCGGCTTAAATCCGTTGATTTTAATGGAGAAACTCACGTTACAAAAACAGTGAGTATAGAAATTAAAGACAGCCATGGTGGAAATATTTCACCAGTCTTTCCGAATCCTATCAAACATCAATTGGCTAGTCTTCAGATCGTTTCACAAAAGGACGAGTCAACGAAAATTGCTCTTTACGATTTGACAGGAAAACTCATTTTTGTAAAAACACATTCTTTGCAAAAAGGAACCAATACGGTTGAATTTGATTTGAATGATTTGAACTCTGGGGCTTATTATTTTGTGATTGAAATGGATGGACAGCGGTTTACG
>CALIAG010000117.1 GCA_938041325.1 uncultured Saprospiraceae bacterium
TACACATCAAAGACTGATCAGATTGCGGAGTAACAATAGAAGTGTCCCTATTCCCGAATAATGCAAGCAGGAAGGTTAGAACGTAAATGGGTGTTTGGTTCATTTTGTCTTTTGCTAAAGGCGGGGGTTATTTTTTAGCGATTATACTCTATCTTAGGCTAATTTAATCAAAAAGGAAAGAAAAATAGCGGCTATTTTACGTTTTGAATAAACCTTACATTATTAGGTGGTAGAGAGTTAGACTTCTAGACTAAAAGACGGCTAGACTGGAAAACCTAAACAGGATCCATGTCTAACCCTCTAACGTCTAATAGTCTAAAAATCTAATAGTCTAAACAAATAAATTACTTTTACACTGAAAACACTCTTTTTGTAAACAGCTATGAATTTAATCCTCACAGATTTTGATGGAACATTAACTACCCGTGATTCTTTTTTAGAATTTGTCGGGCATAACCAAGGGCGCCATCAAATGATCTTTGGTTTACTGAGATTGGCCATTCCTATTGCAGCATTGAAGATGGGCTATGATCATCAGGAACATGTTAAAGAAAAATTTCTATCCTTATTTTACAAAGGACTTTCCAAAAAGTATTTAGCGCAATTAGGAGAATCTTTTTGTGAAGAACGTTTACCTTCTATTATACGAGAAAGTCTATTGTCTCAATTGTTGAAATTTGAAAATGAAGGCGATAAAATTGTAGTCGTATCTGCCTCAATGGATTTCTGGTTGACTCCATATTGTAAAAAAATGGGCTGGGATTTGATTTGTACCCAAACAGATTATACGAATGGATTATTTTCTGGTAAATTTGCTTCACCTAATTGCAATGGAAAAGAAAAAGCCAAACGAATTAAGGAAGAGTACGATTTAAAGAAGTATGATAAAATCATCGCGTATGGAAATTCGAAAGGTGATCAGGCTATGTTTGATTTAGCGGATGAGTTTTATTGGATTTAGGTTACTAGGTTAAACCTTAGAAATTATTGCCCATGTTGTTATTAAAGAATGTTTTAATTGTTTGCCCTTCTTCTAAACATCATAATAAAAAGCGGGATGTTTTAATTAAGAATGGTCTTATTGAAAAAATCCGAACTAAGATTGATGCACCAAAAGCGAAGGTGGTTAAAATAGCAGGAGCTGTTTTATCTCCGGGATGGTTGGACGTTGGGGCTCAGATTGGGGATCCTGGCTTTGAGCACAGAGAGGACATTCATTCGGTTGCAGCCGCTGCAGCCGCAGGAGGTTTTACTGGATTAGCGGTTTACCCAAATAGCAATCCTGTTGTACAATCTAAATCTGAAGTTTTATACTTAAAGAATAATACAAAAGAAGGCATAATAGATTTTTATCCGATTGGAGCTGTTTCCAAAAATTGCGAAGGCACAGATATCACTGAAATGTACGACATGCATCATACCGGTGCAGTTGCTTTTTCTGATGGATCACATCCTGTTCAAAGTAATGGATTGATGATGCGTGCATTGGATTACGCAAAAGGATTTGAAGGTTTGATCTTGAATCGACCACAGGATAAATCAATTGCGGCCAAAGGACAATTGCACGAAGGAGCGGTAAGCACCGCGCTGGGTATGCGAGGTATTCCTTCTTTGGCAGAAGAGATGATGGTGCAACGAGATATCAACCTTGTGGAATACACAGATTCCAAATTACATTTAGCCAATATCTCTTGTGCTGGAGCAGTCGGAATGATTCAAAAAGCCAAAGCCAAAGGCTTGAAGGTAAGCGCTTCCACAGCCGTTATGAATTTGATCAACACAGACGAAGATGTTTTGGGTTTTGATTCGAATTATAAAGTACTTCCTCCACTACGAGAAAAAAGCGATCAAAAAGAATTGATTAAAGGCTTAAAAAATGGAAGTATAGATTTTATCAATTCTAATCATACTCCTTTAGAAGGGGAGAAGAAAAACCTGGAATTTCCATATGCTGATTTTGGTGCAATAGGTTTACAAACAACATTTGCAATACTAAATACTCATCTAAGAAAGCATTTCGAATTAGAAGAATTGATTAATTTCCTAGCAATAAAACCAAGAGAAGTACTTCATATTCCTGTTCCAGAAATAGAAGAAGGCAAAGAAGCGAACCTCACGCTTTTTCACCCTACTGAAAAATGGCAATTAGAAGAAGCAGACATTTTATCCAAATCCAAAAATTCTCCTTATATCGGAGATACATTTACAGGGAAAGTATTGGGTATAATCAATAAAGGAAAGTCCAATCTGTATTAAATTGCAGAATAGTTGCGTCACTTTGTCTAATTATTTATAATTTTCATCTAACTAATCCCATCTTGACAAGGTCACAACTGTGTGATCACTTGTCAATGTCATTTTCATTATTAAACTAAAAACAAAACAATATGGAAAATCATGGAGTACGCAATGGTGTTATTTGTGGATTAGCATCTGTTATCATTACTTTGCTTCTTTATTTTATCAGTCCTCCTGTTATGTTTAAATGGGGTTCTTGGATCGGTATAGCCGTCGCTATCTATTTCATGTCAAGAGCATCATTGGATACACGAGCAGATATGGATGGTTTTATCAGTTGGAAAGAAGCGGTAAGCCCTGCGTTTTTAACAGGTGTTATTTCTACTTTGATCGGTATGTTATTCACTTATGTTCTTTTTAATTTTATTGATTCTAGCCTCATGGAATTGCAAAACCAAGTTACCATTGATACAACAGTGAGCATGATGGAAAGCTTTGGAGCTGCAGAATCCGATATTGATGCGGCATTAGAAGGGATCGAAGCAAGCATGAAAGATCATTTGGCGCTCAAAGACATGATTCTTCCAATATTTGTTTCCTTCATATTTACTTTTATCATAGCGGCCATTATAGCAGCAGTAGTGAAAAAGACCCGACCAGAAATGGCTTAATCTTGGTACTTTTTTTGTATTAAACAAATCGATAATATATCAAAGCCCCCTTTTTATATTATGGATTTAGCCTATATTTATTGATTTTACACTAGGTTTCTCTTAAAAGGCTTATTTTTTACCTTTAAAAGGAAACCTTGTGTGAATTCAAGTGTACTTACAGTCAGACTTTTTACGTTTAAAAAGCGTTTAATACAAAAGACATTAAATGGATATTTCAGTAGTCATACCATTATTTAATGAAGAAGAATCACTTCCGGAATTGGAAGCGTGGATTCGTCGCGTCATGGATGAACATGGCTATTCCTATGAAATACTTTTCATTGACGATGGGAGTAAAGATGATTCTTGGAAAATCGTTCAAAAATTAAGCGGCCAAAACCCGAATGTAAAAGGCATTAAATTCCGAAGGAATTATGGAAAATCTGCCGGTCTTAGTGTCGGTTTTGATGCAGCAAGAGGTGATGTAGTGATCACAATGGATGCTGATTTGCAAGATAGTCCAGATGAAATTCCGGGCCTTTTCAGCATGATTAAGGACGACGGTTATGATCTGGTATCTGGTTGGAAAAAGAAAAGATACGATCCACTAACAAAAACGATTCCCACGAAGTTTTATAATGGAATGACCCGATTGATTAGCGGCATTAAATTGAATGATTTTAATTGCGGACTAAAAGCGTATAAAAGAGTAGTAGTAAAAAGTATTGAGGTATATGGTGATATGCACCGCTACATTCCAGTCATTGCAAAATGGGCAGGTTTTCCTAAAATAGGGGAGAAGGTTGTCCAGCATCAATCTAGAAAATATGGAGTGACCAAATTCGGAATGTCTCGTTTTATTAACGGACCATTGGATTTGTTGTCGATAACTTTCGTTGGTAAATTTGGTAAAAAACCCATGCACTTTTTGGGAACACTCGGTTTACTTTCTTTCTTTATTGGTTTCTCAATTCTTTTTTACCTGACCATAGCGAAATTCATGTACGGAGGATATGGGATGACAGAAAGGCCTTTATTTTATTTTGGTTTGTTGGCGTTGATTTTAGGAACTCAGTTGTTTGTTACTGGTTTTGTAGCAGAGCTTGTTTCCAGAAATTCACCGGATAGAAACCTCTATCTGATAGACCAAGAAATTGGACAAACCCGCAAACGAAATCAAAGTTCTATCAAAAGGGAATTTTAACCCTAAGTAACGAAACGATCAAAAAATAAGAACAATAGTTTTATATTTACCACCCAAAACTTTCAATGGCGCTTCCCACAATAGTCATGCTTACTCCTGCCTATCCTTATCGGGGAGGAATAGCAGCATCTAGCGAACGCTTGGCCTATGAGTTTCAAATGAAAGGCTACAAAGTAATCATCTATACTTTTACTTTACAATATCCCAATTTTCTTTTTCCTGGAAAAACGCAGTATGCAGATGGACCCGCTCCAGAAGGCCTTGAGATCATTGAAGCCCTCAACTCTGTCAATCCATTGAGTTGGTATCAAGTTGGAAAAGAAATCCGTGCTTTGAATCCTGCAATTGTTGTCACTCGTTTTTGGATTCCTTTCATGGGCCCTGCACTCGGTACAACCTTGCGACAAGTTCGAAAAAATAAAAAAATTAAAGTTGTAGCCATCGTTGACAATATTATTCCTCATGAAAAAAGGATTGGGGATCGCCAACTGTCTGGCTATTTTTTAGGCAGTGTAGATGGCTGTGTGGTGATGTCGAAATCTGTTGGAGAAGAAATCCAAGGATTCGTTGCGGATAAACCCGTTGAATTTGTGCCGCATCCAATCTATGATAATTATGGTAAAGCAGTCAGCAGAAAAAAGGCATTGGACTATTTGAAATTGAAAGAGGATCCTAACTATATTTTGTTTTTTGGATTTATCAGAGATTACAAAGGCTTGGATTTGCTTTTAAAAGCCATGATGGATAAACGGATTCGGAAGCTTGGAATCAAATTAATTGTCGCTGGAGAATATTATTCCAATCAATTGTATTATGAAGAAATGATTGAACATGGCGGAATAAAAGACTTGGTAGAATTGCGAACCGATTATATTCCCAATGATGAAGTCCGTTATTTTTTCAGTGCGGTTGACCTCATCGTACAGCCCTACCGTACGGCTACCCAAAGTGGAATTTCTCAATTGGCTTATTATTATGAAAAACCAATGCTTGCAACCAATGTTGGTGGCCTCCCTGAGATCATTGATCATGGAAAATCTGGTTACATCGTAGAAATATCCGAAAAAGCAATTGCCGATGCCATTGTTGACTTTTACAAAAACAAAAGAGCAGAAGCATTCAAAAAAGGAGTCGTTCGAAATAAAAAACGCTTTTCCTGGGGCAACATGGTTAAAGCCATTGAGCGACTTGCTAAAAAAGAAGAAGAACCTGTTGAATAAAATGAAGCCCGTTTCACTAAAATTACCTTTCTTTACGCCTTTTCCACGCGAAAGCAAACTAATATGAATCCGAGAATTAAAGAAGTACTGACCGAATCGATCTATGTGAAACAAAGTTTGCTAAGCAATGAAGCGCTTCTTCAAGTTTTACAAAAAGTAACCGATACGACGATCCTTGC
>CALIAG010000118.1 GCA_938041325.1 uncultured Saprospiraceae bacterium
AATTACAAAAGCGGTAAAAATTGTTGCCAATCTTTACCGCTTTAATAGTGTGTTTAATCTTCCTTTGTATAGACAATAAATTAATCAAAAGATTGATTGGAAATGGCGGCCATGTTTGCCAATTCCTGGTATTCTTCAGGAGTCAAGCCATCCATACAATAATGAATAGGATTTACTTTTGTCCCTTTGTAAATTACTTCGTAGTGTAAGTGAGGTGCAGTAGACGTTCCTGTACTTCCTACAGCTCCTATTGTCTGGCTGCGTTTTACTTTCTGCCCTTTCTTTACATCGATACTTTTCATGTGCGCATAAAGCGTTTTGTATCCATATCCGTGATCAATAATCACATGATTTCCATATCCACTTTTAGCCTTAGAAACTTTAACTACTTTTCCATCACCAGTTGCCTGTATAGGTGTTCCGGAAGGAGAAGTAAAATCAATTCCTGAGTGCATTCTACGCTTTTTATAAACAGGATGGATTCTATAGCCAAAACCTGAAAGCGAGCGAATATTTCTTTTTAATTTATCTGATCGAATTGGTTTAATCACTGGAATTGAAGCCAACATTTCTTCCCGGTCGTTAGCCAGGTCAACAATGTCATCCAATGATTTAGATTGAATAGTCAGTTGACTTTTTAATTTGTCGACTTTTTCTTGGGTCGCCATCAAAAGGTCACTTGTATTTTTGTATTTGACAAGATTACTGAACTTATCACGTCCTCCAGTACCTCCATTCCATACATCGGCATCAATCGGGTCCATACCGAAAAGCATTCGGTGAACACTACCATCTCGTTCTTGAATGTTGACAAGTACTTTGTCCATCAATTCCAATTGGTTATTCAATGCCATGTATTTGTATTCCATCTGCTCCACTTCACGGATTAGACTCTTTTCTTTCGGAGATGGAAAGTAGGTATATGCTACAGAGATGATTATGACCGCTGCAAATAATACAGCAGAAACAAATCCAAATATCCTCAGGAGCTTTACTTTAAGTGGTTCTACAACCTTTTCGTACCTTAAAGTCTGGGTGTTATAAACAAATTTTTCTTTTCCCATAAAGGCTAAACTCGTTAACTGAAAAATAAGTAGTTTTGCGGCACTTATTTACAGCACAAATAGTTAGTTATCTTAAGTATGTTAATCCATTGAAAATTCGGGCTTTTTTTGTGTAAGTAAGAAGAACAAGATTCTTCCCCACGGGAGCCCAGAATTGCAAATTGTTTTCCTTCGAAGGACAAATTTAAAGGTCACCAAGCGAATTAACAAAATTTTTAACCTTTAATAATCAGTCTATTAGAAGAATTTACTAACATTCTAAGCATAAAAGTTAACATATTATATTCAATTTTAATGCCATTATAACCTATTTGTTGATAAATACGTATTAAACCGTACCTTCTATAGGTGACTAGTTATATTAATAAAAATCAAGTAATTCTGCTTAAGTCATGATGAATGCTAAAGAAATAAGACAAAAATTCCTTCAATTTTTTGAAAAGAAAGGCCATAAAGTGGTCCCTTCCGCTCCTATTGTAAACAAAAACGACCCTACTTTAATGTTTACGAATGCTGGAATGAACCAATTCAAGGACTTTTTTCTTGGCAACCAAGAGCCGACCAGTACAAGGATCACAGACACTCAAAAATGCCTTCGGGTATCGGGTAAACACAACGACCTGGAAGAGGTAGGAATTGACAGCTATCATCACACGATGTTTGAGATGCTGGGCAATTGGTCTTTTGGCGATTATTTCAAAGAAGAGGCTATTGAATGGGCTTGGGAACTTTTGACAAAAGAGTATGGACTCGATCCCAATAGATTGTATGCTTCCATTTTTGAAGGAGACAAAGAAATGAATCTCGAGGAAGATGGTGAAGCAAAAGAATTTTGGAAAAAATGGCTTCCTGCTGAACGTATTTTGCCTTTTGATAGAAAGGATAACTTCTGGGAAATGGGAGAAACAGGGCCTTGCGGACCTTGTTCTGAAATCCATATTGATTTGCGAAGCGATGAAGATCGAAAAAAGGTAGATGGCGCTTCTTTGGTCAATGCAGACCATCCACTGGTTATAGAAATCTGGAATCTGGTTTTTATTCAATACAATAGAAAAGCGGATAAAAGTCTAGAAGCATTGCCTGCTAAGCATGTGGATACCGGAATGGGGTTTGAGCGTCTTGCTATGGCAATTCAAGGCAAAACGTCGAATTACGATACTGATGTTTTCAGTCCATTTATTCAATTATTGGAAAAGGAATCTGGAAAAAAATACACTTTCAATTATGACCTAAGTGCAAAGTCTGATATTGCAATGCGGGTGATTGTCGATCATATCCGTGCAGTTTCTTTTTGTATTGCAGATGGTCAGTTGCCAGAAAGTGGTGGTGCAGGTTATGTCATTCGAAGAATATTGAGGAGAGCAGTGCGGTACTATTATTCCTTTTTGGATATCAAAGAGCCATTGCTTTATAAGCTGGTTCCACAGTTAGCTGAATCTTTCAAAGATGTATTTCCAGAACTAATTGGTCAAGTCGATCAAGTGGCTAAGATTGTAAAGAGTGAAGAAAAAAGCTTTTTGAATACTTTGGAAGTTGGCTTGAAACGAATTGATTCCTTGGAAGTAAAAAATAATTTATTGGAAGGTAGTGTAGCGTTCGAATTGTATGATACATTTGGCTTCCCCATAGACCTTACCCGTTTGATTGCTTCAGAAAAAGGTTGGGACATTGATGAGAAAGGATTTGAAACTTCTTTGCAAGCACAAAAAGACAGAGGCCGAGCTGATGCGAAAAAAGAAGTTGGAGATTGGATTACAGTATTGGATGACAATACTGTTGACTTTGTTGGTTACGACAATACCACTGTTGAGAATGCAGGGGTGATTAAGCATCGCATTGTATTGGTAAAAGACAAAGAACAATATCAAATAGTCTTGAACAAAACACCTTTCTATGCAGAGAGTGGAGGGCAAGTTGGAGATACTGGTTTGCTTTGGTTTGATGATGAAAAAATTCCTGTAATTAATACCGTCAAGGAAAATGATTTGATTATTCATGTTGTTAAAAAATTCCCTAAAAACTTCAACGCAAAAGTAAAAGCTGAAATCAATACAACAAAGCGATCTGCTATTACGAGCCATCACAGTGCAGTGCATTTGATGCATTCTGCTTTGCACCGGGTACTAGGAAACCATGCTTTGCAAAAAGGACAATTGGTAGATGAGAAGCGATTGCGTTTTGACTTTTCTCATTTTGAAAAACTGAATGACGAAGAGATCACAGCGATAGAAGAAATGGTGAATAAAAAAGTCCGTGAAAATATCCAATTGGAAGAAGTCCGGAACATGCCTATTAATGAAGCCAAACAACTCGGAGCAACGATGCTCTTTGGTGAAAAATATGGAGACAGTGTTCGGGTCATCACTTTTGACAAAGATTATTCTCAAGAGCTTTGCGGAGGTACGCATGTAAACGCAACTGGCGAGATTGGACAATTTAAAATATTGTCTGAATCTGGAATTGCTGCAGGAGTAAGAAGAATAGAAGCAGTGACTGGTGAACGCGCGGAATCATTTATCAACAAGCAATTGGAAGAATTGGCGAGTATCAAGGCGATGTTCAAAACACCGTTAAATCCAGCAGGTTCAGTATTGGCTTTACAGGAAGAAAACAAAAAGCTAAAAAAGGAATTGGATAAAATGATGGCTTCACAAGCCGGTGCATTAAAAGATGAATTGAAAGAGAAAGCGGTAGTTGTCAATGGAATCAATGTATTGTCAAGTCGTCTTCCTCTTACGGATAGCAAAGCCATTAAAACGTTGGCTTATCAATTGGAAAGTGAAATCGGCAATGTGGTTATTGTATTTGGAGCAGAAGTAAATGGTAAGCCGCAATTGATGATTGCGATCAGTGAAGAATTAGTCAAGGAGAAAGATTTGCATGCAGGAAATATGATTCGGGAATTGGCGAAAGAAATCAAAGGTGGAGGTGGTGGACAGCCATTCTTTGCAACTGCAGGAGGCAAGGATGCTTCTGGTCTTGATGCTGCGATCGAAAAAGCAGCTGGCTTAATTGCTTAACATCTTACTTTTATAAATCAGAAAAGCCACAACCTATATTTAAGTTGTGGCTTTTTTAATTTACTGGATTACCCAGTAAGAAAAGTGGATTTACTATTTGTAAATACCAGATTTTCTGAATTTCTTAACCAACAAGTAGTAGAACATTGCTCTGTACTTGTTACGGTTTTTCTTGCCAAGCGTGTCAACGACTTCTGCTATAGCTTCATCCAATTTTGGAGTGTCTTTAAGACCTAACTTTTTAATTAAAAAGTTTTTCTTAACTCTTGCTAATTCTTCTTTGTCAGAAGAAGAAACTTTTGAAGCGTCCGCTCTGTAGATAGATGGACCGCAACCTTTAGCTACTTTGGCAAGTAACTTAGCGTCGAATTTGATACCTAGCTTGGTGAACTCTTTGCCATAGGTTTCGCAGCATTCCTGAAATTTACTCATAGAAAATAGGATTTGGTGTTGTAATATTTAAAAAAATAACACCCAAAAGTAATAAAATTTCGTAAGGTTTTGAACCTAAAGTTTGCAGTAGTTATTTTCTTTTAGAACTAAGGCAAACAAAACCAACGTTGAACGGATATGTTGCAGAACATATAACATTGCTTTTTCAAAATAAATCAACAAATATAAATGCCATTGCAGAAAACAAAACGATCATATTTCCACAAGGAACAAGAATCAAAATTTTCTCCATGAAAGAGTATTCTCTAAATCCTTTTTTCCTAAAATACTTGATAGAATTGACAAAGCCCCAGATGATTGGAATAAAAATCACTGCTAGTATAATGGAAAGTCCCAACGTAGTAGTGATAGCAGCTAATAAAACAGAGCCCAAGCCTGCAATGAATAAAGGATAGATTAAATTTAAGTAGCCAATTATTTTATCTAGTTTGCTCATATCGTTTTATTGTTTAAACTGCTTATTTCTTTTTCTTACTTACCCAAGCCCAAATCATTTCTACAATCACCACTTCTGTTCCTTTACTATCTATTAGTTTTGTTGCAATATTTACTTCTCCTTTTTCTGTTGTACGAATGCTTTCTATCTGATCTGCACTCAAACTGGCCACTGCTTTTTGTGCGCCTTGAGATCTTGCAATAAACTTTGCACTCAGGTTTTTCATCAGGGGTAATTTATCATCTGGGACATTCATTCCCAGCACCATACCACTAGCCGTTTCTGCCAACAAAACAGAAGCCGCAGCATGTACCTGGGAAATGTGATTTTGAACTTTTTTTACGTTGCTGATATTTACAATAACTTCTTCGCAAGACATCTTTTCAAATTCCAGTCCTGCCGTCCCAACAAAAGGCACGACATTACCGATGGTTTTGTTTCTCAACCAAGCGCGTAAAAATGTTGGATAAGAGTCTAGTTTGGAAAGGGCTCTGTTCAGTCTGTTATTGTATTGCATGTAAGAAAGAAAGCTTGTGAAAAATTCCCTGTATGGTGAATTAAAAGATTCAAGGTAGAAAATTATCTTTTAATTCAATCAAATACGGAGCGGCTTTCTTTTTAGAACTCAGGCATATTAAACGTGAAAGATTGACCATTTAATGCGGATGAACCACGAAGAGACAGAAGAACACTTAAGTTCTTCTACTGTAAAAAATAAAAGGACACAGTAGGTATTTCATCTTCGATAAAATTGATCGTGTATCTTTTTTATCTGAACTATGATTAGTATTGATTATTTGATGGACTATGATTTTTAACCTAATCAAAGTATTCATTAAATCATAAAAAATCATAGTTTAGACTGAAGGAACATCACTCTCTAATCAACTCCATAACAGCATTCAATTCCACATCCGTCCCTTCAATAAATTCTTCAATTCCTTTTTCAATCCTTACATCAGGAGATATTCCGGCGTCAGG
>CALIAG010000119.1 GCA_938041325.1 uncultured Saprospiraceae bacterium
ATCGTAAAGATGTCGGTCCATTCTCTCTTCTCTTTGCAATGACCTCAATTTCGATTTATCCAATTTTTTGATGCGCTTACCATCTCTAATGATGTCGATTGCATGAAAAATCAATTCTTGATAAGAAGGATCGTAATCAATAGAAATATCAGAATTGTTTTGCACCCCTTCACTACTCAATAATTGATAAGAACTAGCATAATAAGTTGTTTCGGTAACTAAGTTGTGCTGGTAATCATCTTGATAATAATACACTCCACCCGAAGTATTTGCATCATCAAATTCAATCGAATAGTCAATTGTGGTTTTCGAAACCCAATCAGGTTTGACTGAGTTAATTTTGGGTTTACCTTTTGCTTGTAAGAGCAGCACAGATAGAAAGGCGATAGAGAAAAGTACAGATTTTAGTTTCATATGAGGTTAAAAGTAAAGTATTCTACGCACGTATTCAATATAGAGAATAAAAGTTATGTACTTAAAAGGCAAAAATTATTCTAGTTTTCGGAAATGTGCTTCCATCACCTGACACTTTCCCCCTAAAAGCTCATGCTTATGGCCAAAAAAAAGAGAAAGCAACTCGAATAGAAAAGTCTTCTGTTGATTTTTACTATTTTAGTCCTTCTCAAATATACTATCGAAAATGCCACTACTCATCGTCTTAGCCGGAATCATCGTATTACTCATTTTAATAATGGGTCTCCGTTTCAATGCTTTTATTGCTTTGGTAATTGTCGCTCTTGGAGTCGGGATTGCAGAAGGCATGGAAATTACACAAGTTGTAGATTCTATCCAAAAAGGAGTCGGGAGTACCTTGGGTTATCTCGCTTTGATACTAGGTTTTGGTGCAATGCTAGGTTCGCTGATTGCGGAAAGTGGTGCAGCTCAAGGAATCACCAATAAACTTGTTGATAAATTTGGGATTGGGAATATTCAATGGGCCGTCATCATTACCGGTTTTATTGTTGGTATTCCTATGTTTTACAGCGTTGGTTTTATCATGTTGATTCCCATTATTTTTGCGATTGCACAATCGACTGGTTTATCGCTTTTATACATTGGTATCCCTATGGTGGCTTCCTTGTCGGTGACGCACGGATTTCTACCACCCCACCCTGCTCCAACGGCCATTGCGGTTATCTATGACGCCGATATCAGTTTGACCCTTTTATACGGATTGATTCTCGCGGTTCCAACAATCATCATTGCAGGTCCTATCTTTGGAAGCACTTTAAAGAATATAAAAACCAAACCGCCAAAAGATCTTTTTCCAATTAAAGAAATTGCCCCAGAAGATATGCCTCCATTTGGAATCAGTGTACTAACTGGTTTAATTCCTGTGATTCTTATGGCAATGGCTGCTTTGGCTAAATTGAATCTTCCAGAAGATGCAACAGTTTATAAAATACTTTCCTTTATTGGAAATCCTGTTATTGCGCTTTTATTAGCGGTATTGATTGCGATTTATACGCTGGGTTTAAGAATGGGAAAAGATATGAAAAGCATAATGGCTACCTTGACGGACTCTGTCAAGAGCATCGCTATGATTCTTTTGATCATCGGTGCCGGTGGAGCATTTAAGCAAGTGTTGATTGACAGTGGTGTTGGAGATTATATTGTTGAACTCATGGATGGAAGTACGATTTCACCATTGGTCCTGGCTTGGAGTATCGCAGCGGCTTTGCGTATTTCTCTTGGCTCAGCGACTGTTGCTGCAATAACTGCGGGAGGGATCGTCGCTCCGCTCATAGGGACACAACCCATAAATGTGGAATTACTGGTCCTTGCAACAGGTGCAGGAAGTTTGACTTTTTCAAATGTGAATGACACAGGATTTTGGTTGTTTAAAGAATATTTTAATCTTACAATAATGGAGACTTTCCGATCTTGGACCATGATGGAAACCATCGTTTCTTTCGTTGGTTTAGCGGGTTGCTTATTATTGGATATGGTTATTTCCTAAAAATTAAATTAATAAATAATACCTTTTTAATAATTCCCGGGATTCCGGAATAATGCTTATAAAATGAAATTATTAAACCTCTTACTCTCTTTGACCTTTATTTTTATTGCAAACGGTTTGATTGCTCAGGATAAAGGAGATCCTAAAAAAACAGAAGTTTGGGAACCAGAACCTGTAGCCATTACTCCTGGGCATTTTAATGCTCCACCATCTGACGCAGTGGTGCTTTTTGATGGTACCAGTTTGAAAAACTTTGTAAACTCAAAAGGCGAGACTCCTGAATGGGTTGTTGCAGAAGGCAGCATGACCGTAAAACCTGGAAGCGGTCCAATATTCACAAAGCAAGGATTTCAAGATGTACAAATACACTTGGAATGGAAAGCTCCTGGTGACACCACCGGTTTAGTCGGACAGCAAAGAAATAATAGCGGGGTGTTTTTCCAAAACAAATACGAAGTTCAAATTTTGGATTCTTATAAAAACAGAACCTATAGCAATGGACAGGCTACGTCGGTTTACAAACAACACATCCCTTTGGTCAATGCATGTCGACCTCCCGGAGAATGGCAAGTGTATGACATCATTTACACCGCGCCTCGATTCAACGAAGATGGAACCTTTAAATCCAATCCTTACATCACTGTTTTGCACAACGGCGTTTTGGTTCAAAATCATGTTAAACTGGAAGGTACCACTGAATACATTGGCCCTCCAAAAGTTACTCCACATGAAGATAAATTGCCTATTCAGTTACAAGATCATGGGAATTATGTGAGCTTTAGGAACATTTGGCTTAGAGAACTTTAAATCATTAAACAATTGCTGGGTTCATCAATTCTTAAAATGTTGTGAATCCAGCAATTGACTCTTTTTATTTTTGGGTCATAACTTATTTTCCCTATCTTCTCTTCTAGAAATTTTCGCCTGCCTTTTTTGTTGATTTTAGCCAAATTTTACCTTTATTTAACCTCAGTTTACCACTTTAAACCTTATTGGTACTAAGCTGTTAACTACTTGTACTTCAATGAAGCAATCTAATGCAAATGAATAAAATTGTACTAAAAATAATCTGTTTAACTATCGTAGTCTTATCCGCTGTTCAATTATCGGCACAGCGCTTGGATTCCTTAAAAATAGATGCAGATTTCAAAAATCAAAGTCTAGCAGAAATTTTCAATAAAATGGAATCAGACTATGGGGTGGACTTCTATTTCGACCCTACTCTACTTCCTGCGGAAAAATCTGATCACACTTTTTCTAACACACCATTTCCAAAAGCAATCCTCGACTTGTTAGCAGGTCAAGGATTGGGATTTAGTATCTATAATGATTACGCCATTATAGTCGCAAGAGAAAGTGAATTGGAAAAAGAATACACCCGAGACTTCTTTGTTTTCAAAGAACAACAAAGTCAAAATCAAAACCAGACCTCCGGAGTCAGAGAAGATATTATCGTTGTAGGGAATCCCGACAATGTTAGTCCAACTGGAAAAGCAAATATCAAAGGCTATGTAGAAGATAAAAACAGTGATGAATTTTTAATCGGAGCAACCGTTTTTGCAGTAGAACAAGCTATTGGTGCTTCAACAAATGAAACTGGAGGCTTTTCTTTTGAACTACCTATTGGAAAACATACGTTGGAAGTAAAATCAATAAGCTACAAGGACAGAGAAATTACAATTCAAGTTTATTCTGATGGTGAACTTCGCCTTGAATTGTTAGAAGCACCTGTTCGTTTGGACGAAGTAACGGTCTACTCAGATGCCCCTGACCAAAACGTAAATTCAACAACCGTTGGAATTGAAAAATTAGATATTAAACAAATGAAAAAACTTCCTTCTTTCTTAGGGGAAGTTGATGTCATGAAATCAATGACCTTGCTACCAGGGGTATCTACTGCAGGAGAAGGGTCAACGGGATTTAATGTCAGAGGAGGTAATGTTGATCAAAACCTTGTAATGCAAGAAGAAGCATTCTTCTTTAACTCTTCTCATATCCTCGGGCTCTATTCCTTATTTAATCCCGATATGGTCAAGAATGCAACTTTGTATAAAGGAATGATTCCAGCAAAATACGGAGGTCGTTTGTCCTCTGTTTTAGATGTTGAAATGAAGGAAGGAAATTACCATAGATTTTCTGGAAGAGGTGGCGTAGGATTGTTGGCCAGTCGTTTGACTTTTGAAGCCCCCATAATAAAAGAAAAGACTTCCATCATAGCAGGTATCCGTTCTTCTTATTCTAACTGGGTTTTCAACTCCATCGATTTAGAACGTTTAAATAACAGTAGTGCGTTTTATTATGACCTGAATGCAAAGATTTCGCATTTGATGAAAAACAACAGTAAACTCTCTGTTTCTTGGTACCAAAGTTTTGACCGATTTAAAATTACAGAAAATACTACTTTTGAATGGAACACAAAAATTTTAAACGTAAAGTGGAAAAAACCTTTAGGTGATAAATTATCGACAAGTTTAAGTGGAAGTTGGAGTAATTACGGAAGTAGTCTCCAAGATATCGGTGGAAATAATTCTACCAACTTCCGCCAAGAGGCCAGTTATATAAAAGCAAGAAATGATTATTTATTTGCACCCAATGCTAAGCACAATATTAATTTTGGTGTCGAAGCTGTAATGTATGACATGTTTCCTGGTGAACGAACTCCAGGAGATAATATATCTTTAGTGGCTGCAAAAGAATTGCCACGTGAAAAGGGTTTAGAGACAGGGATTTATGTACAAGATGATATTTCTATTTCAAGCAAATTAGCCGTTTCTCTTGGCGTTCGTTTTTCTACCTTTTTTGGAATGGGCCCAGATACTCAATTCAATTACGATCCTGAGTTCCCGAGAACAACGGGTAACATCACTGATACCATTAATTATGCTTCTGGCATCACAAACACCTTTTATGGTTTAGAACCAAGAGCTTCGTTGAGATTTAGCCTGACGGACAATGCCTCTATAAAATTTGGTTATAGTCGTACTTACCAATATGTCAATCAAATTTCGAATACGGCTTCCGTTACTCCAGTAGATCAATGGCAACTTTCCAATGGCAATATTCCACCTCAAAAAGGCCATAACTTTTCTTTGGGTTTATTCAATAATTTAAAAGACAATAAAATTGAAACCTCAATAGAAGTCTATTATAAAATCATTGACGACTTACTTGAATTCAAGGATTTGCCAGAACTATTAGTGAACGAACATTTGGAAACAGAACTGCTTTCTGGTATTGGTAGAAATTACGGCTTGGAGTTAAGTTTAAGAAAAAAGACTGGTGTATTTAGAGGTTGGTTCAGTTATACTTATAGCCGCAGTAGAAGACAGGTAAAAGGGAATTTCCCAGAAGAAACAATCAATCAAGGATTCTGGTATAATTCTAATTACGATAAGCCACATGACATAACACTTACTCCCGTTTTACAATTGAATAAAAGAAACTCATTGTCCTTCAACTTTACATATAGTACTGGTCGTCCAACGACTGCTCCTGTTACAAAATTTAGAGTAGACAACGTACCTAGTATTCCCGTTTACTCTTTAAGGAATCAATTCAGGATTCCAGACTATCATCGATTGGACATTTCTTATACCATAGAAAGTAGTCACCGGATCAACCAAAAATGGAAGAGCAGTTGGACCTTCTCCATTTACAATGTTTACAATAGAAGAAATGCTTATTCTGTCTACTTCGAGCAAGATGGATTCAGCCAGGTAAAAGCATACAAGGTCAGTATTCTTGGTTCTGCTTTCCCTACTATTACTTATAATTTCAAATTTTAATTATGAATAAATTTGGACTATTAATATTGCTAGCAATTAGCTTTTCGATCAATAGTTGCGTTACTGAAATAGACTTCCCCATCGAATCCATACCTGAACGTATGGTGGTGGATGGGATCGTCAGCACACTTCCCGGACCTTATTTTATTAAGTTGAGTCGGAGTGCCACTTTTGGTGTCGGACAGGATAATGTCCAACCCCCTTTATCAGAAGCTCAAGTCAAAGTAAAAGATGACTTGAACAATGAATACACTTTCGTAGAAGTAGAAGCAGGAACTTACATTTCTGATTCTGCATCATTCCGAGCAGTGGTTGGAAGGACCTACACTTTGGAGGTTGTAACGTCAAATGGCAGAACTTACAATTCAAGACCAGAAAAAATTAATCCAGTTCCTGCGATAGATGATATTAGATTTGAATTGGATAGAGGGACCATTCGTATTTTTGTAGATACCAAGTTACCCCGTCGTCCCGAAGGCTCCTATTTAAGATGGAGAACGGATGGAAAATATGAATGGTTGGAAAACACCTTTGCAGGTAAAGTATGTTTTATTGATGACCGCATTGATTTTAATACGATTGCTGTAGCGGGAAGTCCGGACTTTGCCGACGAAAATTTATTGGGACAAGAAATCGTAATCCGTCCAGTAGACAAAAGGTTCAATAGAAAATATGCTTTTAATATTAACCAACAGTCTATTTCTGAAAATGCCTGGAGATTTTGGCGTGCGGCCGATCTGATTACCAATCAAGGTTCAAGTATTTTTGATCCTCCTCCAGCAAAAATTATCGGAAATATGTTTAATGTGGATGATCCTTCTGAAGAAGTGTTAGGTTTGTTCATGACTTATGATCAATCACTTACTCACTTTTTTGTAAGCGGAAGTGAATTGGGTAATCCACCAGCACCTTGCGGAGGTAGTCCTTTTGGGGAAACTGATCCCGGTTGTAGAAATTGTTTGTCCATTAATAATAGTACGACTACTCCTCCAGATTATTGGGAATAGTTGTTTTAAAATAATTCAATCTCAATTATGAGAAAGTATAAAAAGTTATTGTTGAGTATTTGCAGCATTTTTATTTTTCAAATGCTTTTAACTGCTCAATGCGAAAATATATTTGTCCATTTCGACAAACCCTTTTATGTGGTTGGTGAAACGATTTGGTACAAAGCCTATCTGAATAATTGTCCGACTCAATTACCGACCAGCGAAGTTTTACATGTTGAATTGGTCAATAAAAAAGGGGAAGTTAAAATTCAGCAAAGATTAAAAATCAAGGACAATATTTCTTTTGGAGAAATAAAAATTCCAACGAACTGGGCTGAAGGACTTTACACTATCCGGGTTTATACTTTGCTACTACCGGGCCCAGTTGTTCGCTCGATATATGCTAAAGGTCTACCGATCTATAATGATTTTGAAATAAAAGCAGTAAGTACCGGCGACAAGTTAATCCCGAGTAGAGATGCTGGAATGGACGATGATCTTCCTTTAAAAATCACACTCAATACTGTTGATAATAAGTACGGAAAAAGAAATGAAGTGGTTTTGGATATTAGCTGTACAACAGCTTCGGGCGATACGGATCCAAGTGAGCTTTCCATTACCGTTAGAGATGCCCGCTTGTTTCCGAACATAGGAACATTGAAGTCACTTAAAAATTTCAATGACTTTGCCCCCAACCAAGTATTATTAGGTGCACCTGAAAAAGGAATTACTATTTACAGCCGTTTGTTTGATGAAAATGATAAACCTTTAAAAATACCTTTGTTGTCGACCTATAATGTTGATGGTTTGGAAAATCATTGGGGAGGAAGTGATGCCAATGGAAATGCAAGTGTTGTGGTTCCAGATTTTACAGGTTCTAAGACTTTTCAAATGTATGAAATTGGAGCTGTAAAAAATCTACCTAGAACAGTAGATCCTCGTTCTCCTCTTTCTGATAACCCTCCTATTATTGATGCAGAATTGCCCTATAATTCTTTGATAGTTGATTATTTAAACTTGAGTAAAAAAAGAAAGCAATTCAATCAAATTTTTAAACTGGAAGAAAAAGAAATCGAAGCGCAATTAAATGATTTGGTTTTGATTGAGAAACCAGACCGAATTTACAAAGCTTCCGATTACATTGATTTTGCAGATACAGAAGAATTTCTGAGAGAGGTTGTTATTCCTATGCGTTTGGTAAAAAACAAAAAGGATCAATTCGAGTTGAGGTTGTCAGAAGAAAATGATGGGGTTCCAATTTACAAACCGCCATTAATACTCATTGACAATTACGTAACTTTTGATGTCGAAGAGCTATTAAAATTAGATGTTCGAGATATTGACCGGGTAGAATTGCTTCTGAAAAAGAAACGAATATCTAATAAATTTGGTGCTTTTGCCAGAAATGGAGTTATGATGGTTTACACCAAATCACAAGACAGTAAAATTCCGCTTAAAAATGCAGCCAATATTATTGAAGTAGAAGGTTTTCATCTCAGCAAAAACTTTGAAGAGAC
>CALIAG010000120.1 GCA_938041325.1 uncultured Saprospiraceae bacterium
TAACACAGTAGTTTTTAACTCAGGAACTATCGTCAACTTTTCAGGAGCGACTTTAGTTATCAATGATGCATTTATCAATGGAGGAGGTTCCTTGTTTGATAATGACGGTATATTGGAAAACAACGGCACCTTAAGCAACTACGGAAATTATGACCATGCTGCTTCTGCTGTTTTAGAAAATGCCAACGGAAGCACGTTTAATAATTTTGGTTCTTTTTCAAGTAATGGCCAAATAAATAATAGCGGACTTTTAAATAATGCTGGTACATTTTCTAACTCCAATGGAATGACCAATACAGGAACATTTGATATTTCTGGTATTGTAGCTTTCCCATCTGGAAGTAGTATTGACAATACTGCGGGTGCAACCATTCATGTATTAAATGGAGGTACTTTAGAACTAAATGGATCATTGCCTAATTCAGGAACCATTCTTATCGATGGTGAATTGGCTGTCCAAACTGCAAGTACATTAACTAATGATGGTACGATCACAAATAATAATACGCTTGAAGTTGCTGGTCGTTTGACCAACAATGACGATCTTATAAACAACAATATTTTACTTTTACAATCCGCTGGATTTATTGACAACTTTTCGAACTTAGACAATAATGGTTCAATAGAAATGTTGGTTTGCTCAAGATTGGAACAACATGCAGGAAATGTAATTGCTGCTCCAGTTGAGAATGGCGGATTGATATATGAAATCAGTGGAACTGTAAACTCAATTGATACAGAATTCGGCGATACTTTTACAAATATTACAGATACACAAGATCCTGTACCTGCTTGTAAAATGGATAATGTTTTTGTTCTTCCAGAATCAGGAAGTATTGAAATTACTGCGGAAGAAATTGATAGAGGCAGAAGTTACGGATCATGTGGAGCAACATTGGTGGAATATGACATTACGCCTACTACATTTACAACTGCAGATGTTGGAGTAAGAATTGTTACTCTTACGATTACTGATAACTTTGGAAACACTTCATCTTGTGATGATTTCGTTACCATTCTTCCATATCTCGCGCCTGTTTCTGAAATTGATGATGCAGATATAGATTTTGCTTGCCCATCAGATATCGTGGTTTCAAGTGCATCTGGTGCTCAATTTGCTGAGGTGTCTTGGACAGAACCTACAGCGACAACGACTTGTTCTGGTGGTGGTTCAGTAATCGAAATCGAAGCAAGAGGAAACATAGGCGGAGAAAATGTTTCGCTTTATATAGGTGGCACTGAAGTTCAATCATGGACTGCAATTGGAAATACATTGACTACTTTGCAATATACACATTCTTCGCAAGTAGCAGCAGATGATGTACAGGTTCACTTTACAAACGACCAACAAAATGGAGGTGATTACAATTTGATTGTTGATAAAATTATTGTTGATGGCCAAGCATACGAAACAGAAGATCCTTCCGTATTTGGTAGAGGAGTTTACAATGGCAATGTTTCTAATTCTTGCAGTATTTATACAAATCACCAATCCGAGCAATTATCTTGTAATGGATATTTTCAATATGCAGGAGGTTTTGTAAATACAGAATGTAATGAAGCAACTATCGTAAGATGGAATATGAATGGCTGTTTACCTAATACAAACTCTTCATACGATGAGTTTACTCCGACTTATCCAAATGGAGAAGGTTGCCAAGATATTACTGCTTCTAATGTATACAGAGAAACGGGAAGTCATGCATGCGTTGCTGGTCGAACTGGTACTACAGGAAGTGCACAAGCAGTAGGAACTGCAAGCGCTTGTACTTTTAATGACAACGACCAATATGCAACAAGATTTGAAGTGACAATAACTCCAGAAACTGCAGGACAATTGACAGATTTCATATTTTATGAAAGAGCGCCTGAACACTATGAACCTGCAGATTTTGCTGGTGGGACAAATAATTATCCAACTTTATATGGTGTTAGAATATTAAGAGATGGTGCAGAAATTTTCAAGCAAGTAGACATTAGTACATCTCAAGATTGGTCAAGAGAATCTTTTGACCTGACTTCAATTGCTGGTTTTGATATTTCTTCTACTGCTACTTTTGCATTTGAAGTAAGAGCATACTGTAGAGCAGGTATTTCTGCATCATTCGCAGCATGGGAAATTGATGATTTCATCTTAAGAGGATGTTGCAATGTTGAAGTTCCTGCTTGTAGTGCAGTTACAGAAAATATTCCTGGATACACTTACCTAGGTGAACTAGACAATAGTAAATACTTTGCTTCAGACTATGCTACAAATTGGCAAAATGCAAATAGTGAAGCGATCGCTCTTGGTGGTCATCTTGTATCTATTTCAAGTGCAACTGAAAACGATTTCGTTCAGACAAATATAAACCCGGCTTCAGGATCTATATGGACCGGCTTAAATACTTATTCTTCACCTGGAGTCTTTAATTGGCAAAACGGGGAATCATTGACCTATACAAACTGGGCAGCTGGAGAACCTAACGGAAATGGAATTGAATATGGAGTAAGATTGAGAAAAGCGGCAGGTGATTGGACTGACAGACCAGGATCAAATAACTACGAATATGTTTTAGAAATTCCTTGTCCTTCAGGACCAGGTGGTGGAACTGGTAGTAACGAGTTAACCGTTACTCAAATTAGAGGTCCACTTTCAGGTTCAAACTTTGTAGCCGGTACAACAGAAGTTGCTTATGAAGTCACAGATGCTTGTGGAAATCAAGAGATTTGTATTTTCAATGTAACTGTTGAAGAAACACCAGCTGATTTTGAAATCACAAGCTGTCCTGCTGATATAGTGGTAGATACTGATCCTGGAGCAACAACAGCTTCTGTAACTTGGGCAGAGCCAGAAGGAACTTCTACTTGTTTTAGAGGAGGACCAATTGGTTTAGAACAAACAGTCGGATTTGAAAATGGTGAAGATTTCCCAGTTGGAACTTCAACAATATTATATGCAGTTTTTGATTCTTGTGGAAACTTCGGACAATGTGCATTTAACGTGGTTGTAAACTTTGTACCTGCTAGCTTAACTCTAAATAACTGTCAAGGAAATGAAGTTATCACTGTAGAGGCTGGACAAGGAGGAAGCAATGTAACATGGGATGTACCTTCTGCAGAAACAGATTGTCACTTAGGGAATGCTACTGCTCAACAATTAGCAGGACCAGCAAATGGCAGTTTCTTGCCTCTTGGAGTTACGCAGATTATTTACCTCATCTCTGATGATTGTGGAAGTACAGAAGTCTGTATTTTTAATATTACAGTAACTGAACTTGTCCCTTGTGCAAATGAGGGAGGTGATGCAGATGGTGATGGAATTTGTGCTATTGATGATTGTGATGATAATAATGCAAATGTCCCAACATCACCTGGTACAACTTGTGATGATCAAGATATTTCAACGATTAATGATGAGATTCAAGCTGACGGTTGTACTTGTGCTGGAACACAAACAACTTTGACTTTGGCTTGCCAAGCTGACATTATTGTCAATACAGAACCAGGTGCAGCTACTGCAGTTGTAAACTGGACAGCGCCAACAAGTGCTAGTGATTGTACAACAGGTAGTGTTACCGTTGTGCAAACAGGAGGACCACTAAGTGGTGATGCCATAGCTGCAGGAACAACAACTGTTTCATACGAAGCAACAGATGGATGTGGAAATACAAGTGTTTGTAGCTTTGAAATTACAGTTAATGCTGTAGGAAGTTCAATAGTATTGACTTGCCCTCAGAATATTAATGTTACCGCACCTGTAGGTGAAACATCAGTAGCAGTATCATGGGCAGACCCAATACCGACAACTGATTGTACAACTCCATCTTTGGAGGTAACTCAGACTCAAGGGCCTCTAAGTGGTAGTGTTTTTGAAGCAGGTGTTACTGTTATTAGTTATACTGCAACGAATGGTTGTGGGGAATCAATTGAATGTATTTTCTCTATTACTGTAAATACGCTCGCTTGTAGCGATGTAGATGGTGATGGCTTTTGTGCAAATGAAGATTGTGATGACAACGATGCTTCAGTACCAACAACTCCTGGTACAGCATGTGATGATAACGATCCTAACACTACAGGCGATGTGATTCAAGCAGACGGTTGTAGCTGTGCTGGTACATCGGAACCAACAAATGATTGTAGTTCTATTGTAATCACAACTGGTGACGGTTCTATAACTGTTGATGGCTTGAGCAATGCACCAATTACTTCTGTTCAAATATTTAATAGCACTTGGAATGAAGTTTACAATTGTGCAGGTAACTGCGATCCTACAGCAGAAGTGATTTCTGGATTACCAGTTGGAAACTATTTTGTAAAAGTTTCTTTTTACAATGCTTCTTGGCAACCAGTTTGTGCAATCGAAGATTTCTATGAAGTAACAGGAGATCCAGTTGATCCTTGTGAAAATGCAGGTGGTGATGCAGACGGTGACGGAGTATGTGCTGCAGATGATTGTGATGACAACGATGCTTCAATCCCAGCTGCAATTGGCAGTGTATGTGATGATGGCGATTCAAATACCATTAATGATGTAATCGGTGCTGATGGTTGTTCTTGTGCTGGAGTAATTCCTCCTTCATGTGATAACGCTGGCGGTGATGCAGATGGTGATGGAGTTTGTGCAGATGATGATTGTGATGACAACGATGCTTCTGTTCCTGCTTTACCAGGTACAGCTTGCGACGATAATGATCCTGCGACTTCAAATGATGAGATCCTTGCAGACGGATGTACTTGTCAAGGTACTACAGAACCAACCAACGATTGTAGTTCTATTGTAATTACAACTGGAGATGGTTCAATTACTGTTGATGGATTGAGCAATGCGCCAATCACAAGTGTACAGGTTTTCAATAATGTGTTTAATGAAGTTTATAATTGTGCTGGAAATTGTGATCCTGTATCAGAAGTGATTTCTGGATTACCAATTGGTACTTACTATGTGAAAATTTCTTTCTACACTGCTTCATGGCAACCAGTTTGTGCAGTAGAAGATTACTACGATGTAACAGGAGATCCAGTTGATCCTTGTGAAAATGCAGGTGGTGATGCAGATGGTGACGGAGTTTGTGCAGCAGACGATTGTGATGACAATGATGCTTCAATTCCAGCAGCTGTTGGTAGTAACTGTGATGATGGCGATGCCAACACAATCAACGATGTTATTGGTGCAGATGGTTGTTCTTGTGCAGGAGTAGTTCCTCCTTCATGTGATGACGCTGGCGGTGACGCGGATGGTGATGGCATATGTGCTGATGTTGATTGTGACGATAATGATGCTTCTTTACCTGCAGCGCAAGGAACTGCATGTGATGACAATGATGCAGCAACTGAAAATGATGTAATTGGAGCCGACGGTTGCTCATGTGCTGGTACGCCAGTAGGAGAGTGTACTGCATCCGTTACTATTGATGGAGGAGATATAGTTGTATCTGGATTGACAAGTGCAGTACCTACCGTATTTGTTTTCGATGCAAGTTTCTCAACAGTATTCTCTTGTGCGGCTGGAGATTGTGATTCTCCAACACAAACTATCTCAGGTCTTACGGCAGGTACGTATTATGTGAAAGTCCAATTGTTGGATGCTTCATGGTCACCAATTTGTCAGATCGAAGATTACTATACTGTTGGAACAAATGTAGCGGGTTACATTATACAAGAAGTTCAAACATTTGAGGCGCACAAAGGACAACGCAATGTTGAATTGCTTTGGGCAACTAATACAGAATACAAAAATGCTTCTTTCGAAATTGAAAGATCAGTTGATGGAACTAATTTTGAAACCATCAAAGATTTGAATAGTGAAGAAGATGGTGGAGAAGTAAGATTGTATAATACATTCGACAAGAACCCAGCAATGGGAATCAATTACTACAGATTGAAAAGAATCAGTTTTGATGGTTCTTATGAATACAGTGAAGTACGTGAAGTTGCATTTGATATGGATCTTGCAAGTTGGGCAGTATTCCCTAACCCAGCAGTTGATCAAATCAATGTTCACTTGAACGAATTAGCTGGAAGAAAAGCGATTATTGAGATGTACAATAACTTAGGACAGAGAATGACGGTTAAAGAATTTGATTCTTTACCATCAGAGCCTATCGAATTTGATTTGTCAACTTACAAAGCAGGTATGTATACCGTTACTGTTAAAGTAGATGGACAAAGACGAATGACTAAGTTGTTTGTAGTTACAAATACAAAATAAAGAGAAGTTGTTTAATACTTTATTACCGTCCTAATTTAGACAGCAATCGGAACCCACTGTATTCTCATGCGGTGGGTTTTTTTTATTTGAATTTTTTGCATAAAAAAAGCCTGATAGAATTTAATCTATCAGGCTTTTTTATACTTTCTATTATCTTCTGCTATTGTTTGACCACCTTACGGCTAAATATTTGATCCTCATTTTGAATTGTTAAATAATATACCCCAGCGGTATAAATACTCATATCCATTTCAAATGTTCTTGATCCTGCTGCAGACATTTTTTGGCGAGAAAGTACTTTGCCAGTGATGTCAGTTAATTGAAAAGTAATTTCTGAATTTTTATACACAGATAATTTAACATTCAATTTGTCATCAACCGGATTTGGGAAAACCTCAAATGCTTCTACAACAGTAGGAAGTTCTTCTGCAGAGACGGTATTTGTTAAATCAAATTCAATCACTTGTAACCCGTATTTCATATCTGATGCAATGACATTTCCAGATGGCAAATAAGGATAAACTCCCCAACATCCATCATAACCAGAATAAAGACCAACATTATCATTGTCTGTAAACGTATCGTAATAAGCAATTCTTGTCGGTGCTGTTGGGTCAGAAATGTCAAAAACCACCACTCCATCTTCGTAATAAGAAACAAAAGCAAAATCTCCCAATACATATGGATTGTGTGGAGTAGCGCTTAAGCTCGTTACTGGATTTGCAATTAATGGATCTGAAAATCTTGTTATCAAATCTGCTTCGCCACCTTCCATATTCGAAATATCTACCATGATTAATTCTAATCCAGCAGGCACTTCTTCTGCCACGATAAGCGAATTACCATCTTCTGATGGCCAATTACTGTGGTTGTAATTTCCTGTTAACAAAGATGCTTTCAAAACTGGATTTGCAGCATCGGTGAAATCCACAATAAATAAGCCTGGATTACCAGCAGAGATATACATGATGTTATTATCAATGTAGTGATCGTGGATATCGCTTGAAGAACCAATTGTTGCAGCAAGTGATGGCGCTGCGATTAATGCCGGTTGAGCAGGATCAGTCGCAATATCAAAAATTTGCATTGGATTATTACTCGTATACAATCTTCCAGTAGCGTGATCAATAAATATGTTATGTGCGCTCCCAAAATCTTGTGTGCTCTGAGAAGCAATAGTAACCGTATCAGGTAAGGCGCTCAAATCCAAAACCAATAAGCCTTCTCCACTGTTGTCCGCTACACAGTAAGCGTAAGTTCCAAAAGTTTTGAAATCTCTCCATGTTGTATTTACTCCGGGAGTTATGCGTGTGATCTCTTCAATATTTGCAGGGTCAGTAACATCCATGACATGTACAAATGAAGCACTTCCCATGATTGCATATTCACGACCATTGGCGGCATAGCCCCAAACGTCATTGAATGTTCCAAAAGCATGCGTTGGTAAGGAATCATCGTCCCAAGATCCAAGTAAAGTTGCGTTTAAGGCATTGTCTTGTGCATTAACAAATAATGCAGCAAAGGCAAATACTATAAGAGTTGTAATTTTTTTCATAAAAAATGTTTTTTCTTTATCTACTCAAATAAACGACCAAAAATTGGTTTAAACATAATCATAAATGTTATTTGAATAACTTTTGACGCGTTCTTGGCTATTTTAACGCTTGTAATCTTATTAAAAGAGTGGTTGACCTCAAATCACGATTGAATGCTGGGCGCAAAAATCAAAACTTATGAGGGATCTTTTTTGTTAAAAAGATAAGAAAAAGTAGGGCAGTAGTGTTCGAATTGCCTTTTAAGTCCAGAAGAATTTATACAGGATAAACAAGAATGCTCTGGGAGATAATAGAGGAAGCGATCTTAAAAGTTTCAAAACGAACAATATTTATTGATTTAAATTAAATCTCAAACTTATTTGAAAAATAATAATGTGAGACTTTGATTTTTTTATCAAATTCCAATACCTTGCCTATCTGTTGAAAGACTTATGCTGTATGGTTTGACTAAAATACAAAACCTGATGACAGATTGTTTTTCAACCTTCAAAATTGACATAAGAATAAACTCAAGTACCATACAAGCTTTGGTCCAACACTTATTTAATTGGAGATTTGACTCAGAATAACAGTATGGCGGGCCTCAGCCGTTGACTTGTCCGGCTTTATCTTAGGATGAACAAGGGGATTACAGAAATTATTTTGGCTGCTCCATCCATGATTTTCACGGGTCCAAAAGCACCTGGGTACTTGGGTTTTTAAACTTTTCTAATCTTTATTCCAAAAGTATTTTCTTTTTGTGGATCCCAATCAAATGGAGTAAGCGGATCAGGTCTATCCTTTTCATTTTATTCAAAAAAAATGAGCCGCGCACAAAAGCTATTAGGCAATAACTAACGGCGCGACTCCCCTACACTTAAATAGTTCTTATTGATAGGGTTTTAGAACTAGTTAAGTTAGATCTTTAAATAATATATAAGCACTGCTTTTTGTGTAAAACAATAGCAGAGAATATTAAATGAATTGACTTAGCATTAGTCAAATAAATTGATCCAACTTGCCTTTAGTGAATCAATAATTTATGTTAAAAGTGTAGGGAGTTAAAATGTAGGTAGGTATGAATTGTTATCTACAATAGTATGGCTAAATTATGATATGGCCAACAAAAATCAACTTTTTTTCTAATGATTTAGACAATGTATTTTCTTTTATAAAAAATGCAATTTGTAAAATGAGCCGAACCTAAAGGATATCTTGCGATAAACAAAAGGAACGGCTCTCCTACACTTAATCTTTCCCAAATATACTTTTATATATATCGAGGTTTAAAAAAGAAAATCTTGCAATTCCTGTATCACAGAAATTGCTTTTCTATTTAAAATTTATTTAGATAAGTTGATTTTGCTTGATAGCAAAAGAGGCGCATTACCTTCATTGAAAGTATTGACACAAAAAATAAGAAACTATTTTTTGAACAGAACCTTTATGGTACGCTGGAGTGTATATTTTTCAAAGTATTTTGTTTTTTGGGGTGAAAAAATAACGGAAAGGCAAGTTAAGTAAGAAATGTAAATAAGTGTAGGTTGGAAAAAAAAATACATTATCTACTTTGAGGGTAACCCATCCGAGTACGCCGTAAATTTACTGAATATAATTTAGAAATTGCAAGAGCTTTCATAAATTTATTTTAATTAAAAAACTTATGGAACAGTTATGTTAATAGTTCTTGATTTAAGAAGAGATAACCTGACTTCTATTTTCTCGATAATCAGAAAAAAATATAAAGGATGAACTCCTTAGTAAAACGCTCTAATCCGGAATTCCTTTTTTTTTAAATCAGTTTTTCATTTTAATAAATGAAAAAATGATCACAATGAAAATAGGAGTTAACCCACCTGTATCCGTACAAATTATTCTTGAACTGATAATGAAGAATTAACCTCTTTGGAGGATTGATCAGATTTAATTTTTAGTTGAAAAAAAATAGAAAAATAGTAGGCTGGATTGAAAAATCCAGCCTACTAAATATTCATTTTATCAAACTAGCTTAAAGTTTAAGCTTAATTAAGGATTGCCTTTTACAAATTTTTCAGAAATAGGTTTCTCGTTCTGATGGATAAATTGTAAGACATACATTCCTTGAGGTAGTTGTTCGATATCTAAGACTACTTGATTTTCACCTTCTGTAACTTGTATAATGTCCTTATATAGGATTCTTCCATTGAGGTCAACTATTCTTATAATAACTCGTTGATCGTCTTTGGTGCTAGTGTAATTTGCATTCAGATCGTATTCCGCAGGATTTGGGAATAGATGTAAATGGTTTTCTCCTACACTCCCTGACTCGCCGATTGATCTATCAGTAATTATCGGATCAGTTAAAATTTCATCACAAATATAGGATTCACATTCATCGTAATACTCATTGAAACCAGTTATTGCTTCGTGCAAAGATCGGCGTAGGGTACCTTGAGCGTTGCCTCCCAAAGCTTCATTCACTAATTCTAAAAGATCAATAACGGTGGCATCTTCTTCTAGTTCGCTAAGAACAATATCGTCCAATGGAACACAAGTCAAGTCTAAAGATAAGTGAGCTAAAGTAGGATCTATTCTCAAGTTTAATGAAAATGCAATTGCTTGAGACAAGAAGTTGTTTCGAAGTCTTCCATTTCCAAAAGTAGGCGTTGGACTCGGATCACAATTTGCTCCTGAAATGGTCAGATCGCCTGTATCATCTGGTAATGCGTTTTTCGGACCTCCACCTGGAAGCAATCGTAAAATACAATCTCCATCTTCAATGGTAAGTGATCTTCCAGGGATACCCATGATTAAAGGATCTTCCTCTGAAACCAATGAGTCTAAAATCTCCGCAGTAGTTTGCCCGTCATAACGCCCGTTTGGATTCCCCCAGAAACCTTGAGTAAAGGTGCAGAGTTCATCACATAGAACATAGATGGTTTGTGTGTATTCTCTTTCTCCACAAACGTCACTTGAACTGATGTAGTAATGTCTGATAATTTTATAATTATCGGATCCTTCTTCGGTAACAATTTCATCTGTTATCTCAGCTTCTTGACAGTTGGGTTCTGGTACCTGGCCGCACAAAACAGTCATGTCTTCCATACTTTCCACTGGGATTGTAATTACCTGAGGCACACAATGCATTCTACCACATTCATCATAAACTGAATACAGAACATGGTATTGAATTCTTGAACAGAATTGATCTTCGTGAACTTGATCAATGCTTAGTATTTCATAATTTACAATTTCAAGATTACAACTTGTAATGGCATCACCTTGCCAATCATTTGATTCGATCCATGGTTCAATTTCATCAACAGATCCAAGACAAAC
>CALIAG010000121.1 GCA_938041325.1 uncultured Saprospiraceae bacterium
AAACCAATGTCTAGATCTTGATTGACCAATGCGTCAATTTGCTTGTAATTATTCAGCTCTTCTAAGGTGAAATGAATATTGGGATATTCCTTATTAATTGCAATCAGCAGCTCTGGCAAAACGTTGTGCATTGCTGATCCTACGTAGCCGACTTTTATATGTCCCTCTACCCCGCTATTTAGCAATTTCGAATGCGAAATACTGTTCTCTATTCCTTGCAGTAAGGTTTTAAATTCTTGCTTTAAATAAGCCCCAGCAGGCGTTAAAATTACATTTCTATTATTTCTTTCGAAGAGCTGAACATCCAAATATTCTTCCATTTGCTTAATCTGTCGGCTCAAACCCGGCTGAGATATAAACAGCTTTTCTGCAGCTTTTCTAAAGTGAAGTTCTTCCGCTACTGCTAAAAAATACCTGCAATGCCTTAATTCCAATTGATTACTCATGGTTATCAAATATTACTAAAATGATCTTGTTGGTTATCAAACATAAGGTTATTTTTGGAAATAATCCTGTTTCAATACACCTCGAAAAGTAAAATCCAGTTATACTATGTTTCTATATGGCAAAGATTATTTGACGGCAAGTAAGGCGATGGCAATCGTTTCCGGTCAATTAAAGGCAAAATTAGACAAGAATACTCGCTCAAAAGTAGCCAAAGCCTATAAAGAGGTCTTAGCCATTGCAAGCAAAGAAAAGGCCGTCTATGGCATAAATACAGGCTTTGGACCATTGTGCAATACCAGAATTTCACCTGACAAAACGAAAATTTTACAAAAAAACATACTACTCAGTCATAGTGTTGGAGTCGGAAATCCAATCAAAGAAGAGATCAGTAAATTGATGTTGATATTAAAAGTCCATGCATTGGCAAAAGGGTTTTCTGGAATCTCTACTGAGGTATTGGACCGGATAATATGGCAAATCGAAAATGATGTCATTCCTGTTGTTCCAGAACAAGGTTCCGTTGGTGCTTCGGGAGACCTAGCTCCCCTATCCCATTTATTTTTACCCTTGCTTGGAGAAGGTCAGGTTTTTTATAAAAATAAGATCCAAAATACTTCTACCCTTTTCAAAAAATTAAAAATAAAACCATTAGAATTAGGTCCGAAGGCAGGATTGGCACTAATTAATGGAACTCAATTTATTGCCGCACATGCGGTACACGTTGTTTCTGTTTTACACAATTGCTTAGCACATGCAGATTTGATTGCGGCATTGATGATAGAAGGATTAATGGGGTCAAAATCTCCATTTAATGAACGACTGCACCAAACCCGACCATTCAAAGGGAATATACATGTTGCAAAAAGTATATCTGCGCTTTTAAAAAATTCTAAGATCAATCTTTCTCATTTGGATTGTGATAGAGTCCAAGACCCCTACTCTCTTCGCTGTGTCCCACAAGTACATGGAGCTTCTAGATCGGCCTGGTTGCATTTGAAAGAAGCTGTGGAAGTTGAGATAAATTCTGTTACTGACAATCCCGTTATTTTTTCAAGAGACTTTACAATTAGCGGAGGTAATTTTCATGGCCAGCCACTTGCCCTTCCTTTAGATTATGCTTGTCTTGCCGCTGCAGAAATAGGAAACATTTCCGATAGAAGATCTTACCTATCATTGGAAGGCAAAACCGAAAACACGCCTAGGTTATTGATGAAGGATACTGGTGTCAATTCCGGTTTTATGATTGTCCAATATGTGTCCGCTGCTTTAGTTAGTGAAAATAAAGGCTTGTGTTTTCCATCTAGTGCAGATAGTATTCCTACTTCACTTGGTCAGGAGGATCATGTAAGTATGGGATCAATAGGAGCAAGAAAGGCTTTGCAAGTTTGCAATAATGTAGTTAAAGTACTGGGCATTGAATTGCTTTGTGCTGCACAGGCAATTGATTTTAGAAGACCATTAAAATCCAGTACGAAGCTTGAAAAAGTACATGGATATATTCGATCTAAAATAAGTCATGCGAAAGAAGATAGAATTTTTGCTAAAGATATTGAAAAGGCCATCAAGATTATTGAATCAAAGGCATTGACAGAAATTTTGGGACGCAAAAACTGGATGGCAAGTGATCATTTTGAAGAGTTTGAACAATGGTAATAAATCCCGTTTCTAATATATAGAATTTCCTTTTTAAAGATTTGCTTAAATCATCTAAATATGTTAAAAACCTCTGTTGATTTTAAAAATCAAGTTTTGTTGGGAATCCCATCTGATTTACCTGAAAAGAAAGCTTACCCTAGGGGTATAAATAGAGCTCCTAAACGAAAAGATATTTTAAATAACGAAGAGAAAAAACTAGCAATAAAAAATGCTTTGCGTTATTTCCCTTCGAAATGGCACTCCATTTTAGCTCCTGAATTTTTAGAAGAATTAAATACATTTGGCCGCATATATATGTACCGTTTCAAACCGGATTATGATATTTATGCAAGACCCATTTCTGACTACCCTGCTAAATCTCAACAGGCTGCTTCTATCATGTTAATGATACAGAATAACCTGAATCCTGCAGTGGCTCAACATCCAATGGAATTGATAACATATGGAGGAAACGGAGCGGTCTTCCAAAACTGGGCACAGTATATACTTACTATGCAGTTTTTGGCAACCATGACCGATGATCAAACCTTACATATGTATTCCGGTCATCCAATGGGTTTATTTCCATCTTCCAAAGAAGCGCCAAGAGTTGTCATTACCAACGGGATGATGATTCCCAATTATTCGAAACCAGATGACTGGGAAAAATACAATGCACTTGGCGTTACTCAATATGGTCAAATGACTGCAGGCTCTTACATGTATATCGGGCCACAAGGTATCGTACATGGTACTGCAATCACAGTAATGAATGCTTTTCGAATGAATCTTAAACCAGGCGAAAATTCAAAAGGAAAAATATTTCTAACTGCTGGATTGGGCGGTATGAGTGGTGCTCAACCAAAGGCTGGAAACATTGCAGGTTGTATTACTATTTGTGCAGAAGTGAATGACAAGGCTTCTAGTAAAAGACATGAGCAAGGTTGGGT
>CALIAG010000122.1 GCA_938041325.1 uncultured Saprospiraceae bacterium
AAATCCAAAAACAATAGATGGACCAGCAATTTAAATTATGCCAAAGCTTTTACCAATAACATAAAAGGAGAAAACAATTTCTTAGGTGCCGACATTGGTTATGATTCGAAAAGAGTAGATTCGTATTTTTCAGTCCAAAGAATTGAAAAAAATCACATTACAGAAACGGGATTTACGCCCTTGCTTTATAATTACGATGCATTGACTGAACAAACGACAAGAGAAGGCTTCAAATCTGCTTTTGGAGAATTTCAAATCAAACATTTTCCAAAAAACAGTAAAAAAATAGATTGGATCAGAAGGTTTTGGGTATTTGACAGAAGTGTTTTTAATGAAGACAATTCACTAAGAGATAATTTACTTTTCATCAGTCCTTTTGCAATCCGTTTTAAAAGCTCAGCATATGTCTATGCTACTTTTTTAAACGTGACAACAAATTTGAATTATAATTTTGATTTTTTACAAAATGGAAATGTGCTTACGCCGGATAATTACAACTATACTTATGCAAGGGTAGGGTATTGGTCGCCCTCAAATAGAAAGTTGTACTTCGCATGTAAACTCGAATATGGACAATTCTATAATGGAACAAGATTGAATCCTTTGGTGATTTTAAGTTATCGATTATTGCCAAGAGCAGTCTTGTCAGGTTCTTACGAAATGAATGTTGTAGACTTGAATGAGTTAGGGAATAGAAATTTTCATTTGGCTAAATTAACGTCAGAGATTTATGTCAATAATCGTTTGAATTGGACCACTTACTTGCAATACAATACGCAAGGAAATAACTTTAATATCAATAGCCGGATACAATGGGAATACAAACCCTTGAGTTATGTTTATTTGGTCGTTTCGAATAACTATGACAATTATTTGGAACAAAAGAATTGGAACGTCAGCTTCAAAGTCAATAGAAGATTGGACTTTTAATTCAACAAATATTGCTAAACAAAATCATGATTTTGGTGTTTCAACTTTACAAATCAATTTATGAAACTCTTGCCATTATTCATCCCTTTTATGTTATTCAGCCAATCATTGGTCGCTCAAGATCTAAATCAACATCATTGGAAGGATAGACTGTTGCTTGTCTTAACTGACGAACTTGATTCAGATAGGACTAAGCAGCAGATTGATTTTTTCGAAAAAGCAAAAGCTGAATATGCAGAGAGGAAATTAAAAGTCTATTTGATTTCTCCTAAAACTTTCTCCTTACTAAATAATTCTAAAACAGGAGCTTCGACAGTTTTTAGTGAATACGCCTCTCAAGGTAAAGATTTTGAAATTCTTTTAATCGGCTTAGATGGGGGAATTAAGCTTCGTCAAAATGATCCAATCCAAAATGCCAAACTCTTTGCCATAATCGACGGCATGCCTATGCGAAGAACAGAGTTAAGAAGTCGAGGCAAAAAGTAAGAAATGAGACAATAAGAGCCATTAATTGTTTTAAAATAAGACATCTATAGTTTTGTAATCCAACTTGATAACTTATTTTAGCGGGGATCGTTATCTTAATCGAGATAGAGCAACCCATTTTATAAATAAAGGATTATGCAATTTTTAGGACGAACAGAAGAGTATTTGATTTTAAAAGATATTACAAGGGACAACTGTACTGTTCTGAAAGAGCGAATCGAAAGTTCGCTATCCATGATTTGGAGTAAAGAGGACGATACCCATTTGATAATCGACGGCCAAGCTTTTCATTTGTTGAAAGATCAGTTAATTTTCCTAACGGAATTTCATAAAGTAGAAATAAAAAGAGTGGATAAAGTCCGCTTGATAAGATTCAATAGACCTTTTTATTGTATTCATGACAATGACAGTGAAGTCGGCTGTAAAGGGCTCTTGTTTTTCGGCGCTTCCAACGTCCCTCGAATCCATATACCAAAAGAAGACTTGGATAAGTTTGAAACCGTTTACAAAATGTTTGTAATGGAAATGGAGTCCAAGGATAAATTGCAAATTGAAATGTTGCAAATGATGCTCAAGCGTTTTATCATTTTATGTACCAGATTGTACAAAGAACAAAGTGTCGATAATAAATTAGATGAACCTCAAATAGACCTAGTCAGATCATTTAGCTATTTGGTAGAAATGCATTATAAAGAAAAGCATGGTGTCGCAGAATATGCCGACTTACTAAACAAATCTCCGAAAACACTTTCCAATGTTTTTTCCAAGCACCAGGAGAAAAGACCTTTGCAAATTATTCAGGAACGAATCCTATTAGAAGCGCGTAGGCTATTGGCTTATTCAGACAGTTCGGTCAAGGAAATAGCTTATGAATTGGGATTTGACAGCATCCAAGGTTTTAGCCGCCTTTTCAAAAATAAAGAAGGCGTTTCACCAGTAGATTACCGCAAATCAGTTGTTCATGCAAATTAAAAACCGTGTTTTGGATCACATCGTGTATTGCGTTCCTGACTTGAAAATAGCAATGGCAGCCTTTTCTGAAAAGTTTGGGATTCCTATTCCTTTTGGAGGCCAGCACCTTACGCAGGGAACCCACAACGCTATAATGAATTTAGGAGAGGGCTGTTATTTGGAGTTTTTGGCCATTGATAAATTCAATACCAGCATACAGGCTCCACGTTGGATGGGCATAGACTTATTGGAATCACAAAAGATTACCAGATGGGCACTTAAAACGAAAAACATTTTCGCGGATGCAGTAGTTTTAAAACAAGCCGATTTTACCCACCACGAAATAAAAAAAGGTTCACGCAAAACACCTGATGGCAATACCCTGAAATGGGAATTGATTGTTCCTTTAGGAAAGCCAGAGGTAGATGTGCTTCCGTTTATGGTGGATTGGAAAGATTCTATTCACCCAACGGTAAATCTACCTGATATTTGTAAGCTAAAGGCGATTAGACTTACACATCCTGATGGAAATAAATTGACTCCAATTCTTAATGAGCTCGGATTGGATTTGGAGATTGGAGTAGGGGAGGAAACTCGGATAGAGATTGAAGTGGAGACGCCGAATGGGGCGTTTTGGATATAGAGATTTTAAGAAAAGGGTTACCACAGATGCACGGATTTTGGGACAGACGAACGTAGGTATGGTTGACCACGAATTCACGAATTTTTATCGAACGAACGCGTTTTTTCCTTTCTTCAAGATTGATCCACTTTTTAAATCCGTGCATCCGTGGTTACCCCTTTTTTTAATACGATCGTTCGTTCTAAAATCCGTCAATTCGTGGTCAACTCCTCCTTCCCACTAGATCCACCTTAAAATCCACGCATCCGTGGTCACCCCTTTTTTCTACGATCGTTCGGTTTAAAATCCGTCAATTCGTGGTCAACCCCCTTTCACATTCGGTGGTCATCCTAAAGTCTATTTCTCTCCAGTCAACACTTTGATCGGTACCTCAATAATCGTATTTTCCCAACCTATTTTCAAATGAGCCATCCCAGAAGGAGCTTCATAGAAAGTCATTGAAAACGCTTCGATGTCATCTACACTTTTTTGTACAGGAACCGTAATGCTCGCTACATTTTTTGCAGCATCATAAGCATAAGCTCCCCAACCGTCAACATCTGTGTTGATTACAACTTCCCATTCTTTTGCAGTAGGGATTGCATAAATAGTATAACGGCCAGCACCAACTCTTGTTTTTCCAATTTGTACTTCAGTCATGAAAATAATTTCAGCTGATTCATTTGCACCCAATCGGTAAGGCTCACCATAAGGGACTAATTTGTCTCCCATGACAGCTCTGTCTTTTTTCATTGGGCGAGAATACAATACACGGATCTTTGGAGCCAAAGCTGCTTTTTCTGCATCTGTTTTTGCAAAAGCTCTGAAAGCAGCGCGAGCAGGAAAATAAGCAGCATCCATTGGACTTTTATCCATTTCTGCAAAATCTTGAGCAGAAACAAAACTGCTTGATAAAACGAGTGTAAGTAAGAAAAGTAATTGTTTCATAAAATTAATTATTGTGATTAAAAAATAGATTCTTTATTGAAATTAAAACTCCTTCCCTTTAGCTACCCTTCCTTCTTCACATCCACCAGTTCTATTCTAGACAACTCTTTTAACTTTCCAGTTTCAAAAAGCTTAGGCAAGTCGCTAAGCGGAGTTTCCTTGTCAGCAGAATAATTGATGTAATCTTGAAAAATAATCCCATCAACATTTCTGCGGTTGTAATGACTTCTAAAACGAACGCCTCCTTTATTTACATGAAAGTTATAACCAAAATAATCCACCGTTTTATTGTCTTCGTGGATCCAATAATAGTAAACATCGTCAAAATCCTTTCCTCCACCTTCTTTTTTAAAAGTAACTTCCACTACCTCATAATTTTGTCCTTTGATTTTCGTCTTTCCTTTGGAAGATTTCATCACCGAAGGATCCTGCAATTTATTTGGAATTTGAGCGAAGTAGATGACCGAATTCAACGCATTGCCATATCTGCTCTGATCACTTTCAGAAAGTTCTTGTGGACTGCCATTGACCATTCTTGAAAAGCCTTCGTTGCTTAATTTATCTATGACTCTTACACCTTTAACGATGTAGCTTTTTGTGTATTCATATTTCGCGAAATCGTTCTTAAAGGAATATTCGTTGCCTCTAAATTTAAAAGAATAATTTGCGGATTGGTACTTTTTGCCACCATGCGCTTTTAAAACAGCTTCAATCAATTGATCTTCTTGGCTCAATAAACGTTGCGATCTCTTTGTACAAGAAAACAATATGGATAAAGCGCCTATTGCAAGAAATAAATAGATAAGAATTTTCATAAAAGAAGTCTAAGTTAATGATTGCGATCGTAAAGTAATTTTGAATTGAAAGATCGGATTAAGAGACAGACTCTTAATTAATAATTCAAATTGCTAAATGTTCTGTAAAGGTATTCAAAATGTCGGCAAGGAGATTTTTTTATCGACAAATGACTGTTTTCTATGAATTAAGGAAAAATTGACAAGTCAAAAGGAAAAATCGCCTACCATAGAAGTGTTCTTTCCCTGCATCTTTGTACTAAGAAGTTTAAGTATTTAATAACAAAAAAATATAAGATCATGTTACAAAAAATAAATCAAGATTCTTTCGACAAATTATTACTAGACAATGAAGTTGTATTGGTAGACTTTTATGCAGATTGGTGTGGACCTTGCAAAGCTTTGCATCCCACTTTGGAGAAGGTCGCAACGGAGTTTGACGGGAAAGCCGAAATCGCAAAAATAAATGTTGACAACAACAGAGAATTATCTGCCAAATTTGGAGTACGCAGTATACCAGCTTTGTTGTATTTTAAAAATGGAGAATTGGTGAATCAGCAAGCAGGTTTGCAATCAGCGACCACCATTACTCAAAACTTAAATCAATTAGTAGTTAATTAAATAAATAATCACCTGTCTGGTATAAGTTCCCAAAACCGATTTCAGGCAGGTGCTTTTTTTGTTTTAGTAGTTTAGGAATAAAACAGATTAGATACAAATATTTTAGAAGAGGAGGAGATGAAGTTTATTGATGAGTGGAAATTGGAGGAGCTTCAATCATTCAAATACCACATTCGTTTGGTAAAAGAATTGGTTCAGTCGTTTGGCCTTTTAGTAATAGGAGATTTTCCCTATATTCAAAATATGGTTCCGCGATAGGAACAATCTCTCTCTTAAAGAATATTAAGTCAACCTTATTTGGGTTGGCTTTTTTTATTGTGTAGAATTATTTAAACAACTTCTCAAGAATGAATTTTATACTCAAAGAATTGTCTAGGGCGAATAAGAATGGCATAGTTAGGATGGAGAGTGGAATAGATTGAAGACGTAAAACCATTGATTATTCAATAGTCCATAGCTGCGTTTCAATAAGCCGGAAGGTCAATTCACTCATTTTGCGTATAAATAATAGATGATATTAGCTAAATTTAAATCTATCATTAACCCAAAATGATAAACTCTCTATATTTTAAAAGTAAAAGTCAATCGCTCTCTCGCTTGACTTTTTCTTTTTTCAGCAATATTTCAATAAAATTTACGCATTTAAAACTCTGTAATCTAACTGAAAATTTGTTAGATAAGGGCTTTCTGAAAGGAAGGGATAGGCTAAGAGAAAGAGCGTTTGAATAATACAATTTCAATGAATTTCTGTAAATTCGGCAGTAATGTTGAAATACAATTATAAACGAATTTTATTAATTACACTCACCTGGGTAATTATCAGTCAATGGATTACTCTTTATGATCACATGCTCTTCTTGAGCCATTTATCTGAAGGAACGACAGAAGAGTATTCTCTATTTAAATCTATCATTGGAAATTTATTTGCTGGTTTCGTAGGAGGTGTTTTTGGTTCAGTAGTATTAATTACATTAAACAGAAAGTTCAAGAAAAGACCTTATTATCAAAGTCTTATAGTTGTAGTTGTAGCCTTTGTATTGATCATTAATTTGGTCACCAATCTATTGGGCGTCATAGAAACCTATGTTGCAATGGGAACGATGAGAGGCCCTGAAGCGATGGACTATTACCGCAGCCGAATTTTCACCACATTCCATGTAAAAAATATTCTTTTTTGGGCAGTTGTTGTGATCATCACGCATATTACCATTCAGGTAAGTGATAAATTTGGTCCGGGAAATTTATGGAAAATTATCACTGGACAATACCACACGCCAAGGGAAGAAAGTAGAATCTTTATGTTTTTAGATTTAAAATCCTCCACCACCATTGCAGAACAATTGGGAGACAAAAAATACCACGAATTTTTAAGTGATACTTTTTCGGACATCACAGATTCCATCGTGAAAAACAAAGCAGAGATTTATCAATACGTTGGAGACGAAGTCATTTTATGTTGGGAACTGGATGAAAATACAGATGCGAATTGTTTGAATTGTTTTGTTGATATTCAAAATATGTTTGAAAGCAAGAAGACCTATTACAAAATGAAATACAATACAGTTCCGGTCTTCAAAGCAGGAGCTCATTTTGGAAAAGTCATTGTTGGAGAAGTGGGGGATTTAAAAAGAGAAATTACTTATTCAGGGGATGTGCTAAATACCACAGCTAGAATCCAAGGACAATGCAATGATTTAGCTTCCCTCTTCCTTATCTCT
>CALIAG010000123.1 GCA_938041325.1 uncultured Saprospiraceae bacterium
CTTGTCTTTAATAGGTTTGGTATGATTAATCATTCGAACATCGGTCTGAATGTTTTTGGTTTTTTTCTTTCTTGCTTTTTGATTTCTTTTTTGATTGATAAATTTCGGATTTATAAAATATTGGGAGTAGTGATCGGTCTACTAGTTGTGTCTGTAGTTGTAGAGCAGAAAAGCGATATTTGGACTAATCCTATCACCGTTCCACTTGTTGTTCTTTTTTGGGTAGGGGTTACTTACTTGATTTTACCAGAGTTTTTTAAGAAATATAGAATTGCGATTTTTTCAATCTATTTATTGGTAATTGGCTATTTTTATTTTTTTGCTTTTAGGATAAACCCTGATGATGCAGAAATGCATCGATTGAATTTCTTGAATTTTATGGGTATCCCAATTCCAATTTTCGCTTCTTTGTGGTTGTATGAGCAATGGCGTTGGTTGAAAATATTAAAGGCGGATAAAGCAAAAGCTGAATTGGCCTTACTCAAAAGTCAAATCAATCCACATTTCTTTTTTAATACTTTGAATAATCTGTATGGGTTAGTTGTTGAAAAATCTCCTCAAGCTCCGGAAGTCGTTTTGAAACTCTCAGATATGATGCGTTATACAATTTATGAAGGCAAAGAAGATGCTGTAAAATTAAGCGATGAAATCAGGTATTTAGAAACGTATATTGAATTGCACAAAATTCGATATCAGAAAAAGGTTGATGTTCGGTTTACACATCAACTTGAAAAAGAGGTTTTCGTAGCACCTTTGCTTTTTATCATTTTGCTTGAAAATGCAATTAAACATGGTGTCGAGTCTTTAACAGAAAACGCTTATATTTATTTAGATTTAAAAACAACGGACAATCAAATTTCTTTCACCATAGAAAACAATTATGAAGGAAATTCTTCTAATAAAAAAGCAGGTATTGGATTGGATAATTTGAAGAAACGTTTGGCGCATATTTATCCGAATCAACACGAACTAGTTTTTGAACAAACGGATAGCACATATGCCGCTCATTTGAATTTATCATTGAACTCAGATTTACAATCATGACAAGCTTCTGCATCATTGACGACGAACCCATCGCGCATCGCATCATCGAAGGCTATTGCGCGGAACTGCCTCATTTGCAAAAAATAGGAAATGCATACAACGCTTTTGAGGCTTCAGATATCGTAACGAAGCAAAAGGTAGATTTGATTTTTTTGGACCTCAACATGCCTAAGATGACGGGTTTCGAATGGCTAAAAACCTTAGCTCAGACTCCGAAAATTATTGTGACTACTGCGCATAAAGAATTCGCTTTAGAAGGTTACGAATTAGATATCGTCGATTATTTGCTCAAGCCATTTTCATTTCCACGTTTTTTAAAAGCGGTGAATAAAGCAATGGCAATAGAAAAGGAAAAGGAAAGCACTGGAGAACCGGCTAGAATTGAGACAGCAAAGGACAATACCTTTTTCCTAAAAGGAGATAAAAAGCACCATCAAATTCATATACAGGACATTTTATTTGTAGAGGCCTACGGGAATTATTCCAAGGTTTACTTAGCAAACGAGATGATTGTCAGCCATGAAAAAATATCAAACTTAGAGCGCTTGTTGGACAACCAAAAATTTCTGCGCATTCATAAATCTTTCATTATAGCAAAGGATAAAATTAAACTCATTCAAGGAAATCAGATCTTTGTACAAGATCACAAAATTCCGATTGGTCAGACTTATAAGAGTAGAATTAATAATTTATTGAGTGGGAAATGATTGAATGTTTTCGAAATTTATTTATAAAAAAAACCGAAAAAAAGGAATATCAGTATAACCGATATTCCTTTTGCAATTAATTGCTGAAAGCGTATTTCTTAAAACTTTCTATTTGTATTTTTTCTATCTCCAGTTTTTTTCACAAAAAACCAAAGAATACGAACAAAATAATTGAGCTTGTATTTTTATTCCATCGGCTCGGCCCAGTCTGAGTTTCTTACAAAAACAGTATACTGCACATAAGGCTTCCCTTTGTCATTCATTTCAAATAAATCGGTCACTGGGAGCAATTGAATTGCTTTCGTCATTCTTAAGGAACTATTGCCATATGGGCTGTTTTGAGCAGTCATTTTTATCAAAGATTTGTGGTGCTCTGGAGTCATTCTTTTCAAATCCTTAACACCAACTAGATACATGAAAAGCATATTATCTGCTGAGACGGCCATTTTGGTATATGGACCACTATCTCTCATGAATTCTGGGAGTTGTTTACTAGCCATGACCATATGGCTGTCGTTCATCATAATGTTTATAGACAAGATTTTATTTTCTAGACCTAAGTCCGACATCCTAATTTTAGAAGCCAAGGGGTGGTATCCATTTATACGATATTGAAATACATGAGATAAGCCAAAAAAGCCATATATTTTCTGATCTGTCAGTTGGTGCTTTTTAAACATTTTACTGAAATTCTGGAATAGTATTTCCTCTCTGTTTTCCTTGTCCAAAACGAGTTGCGCATTGAATTTTAAATGGGATAGCAGCGATAAGGTGTCTGGGCTTTGACTATAAACTAGATTAAGCTGATCAATAAGAATGAGGATGGAATCCATTTTTAAGGCTTCACCTAGATCAAGGTTACTATTTGGCGAAAGCTTGTTTAAAAATTCAGTGAGTAAAGTACGATCTTGAAATCTGTCTATACCTATGATCTCAAACTTTTCACCTTCTGGAAGTTGCTTATAATACTTGTGCAATTCCATATACTTATTAAAATAATCTTTGTTGTTCCTGCCCTGAAATACAGCCCATTTTCTCAAAGTCTTTTTCAGTAGCTCTTGATCGCCCGTCTTAAGAAAATCATTAAGTAGATTGGCCTGGACAAAATCAAATTCAGCGAAGTAGTGAGCTACATTATGGTTTTTGTGAAGGTATTTGAAGAAGTCAACATCAAACTTTGAAGGCTCATCAAACCCATGAATTTCGCCGACTAAAATCAATTGGTTTTGTTCAATATCTTTTCCTAATGTTTCATAAGAAAAGTTTTTCTCCAATGGAACAACTTCGCTATTTTCAGAAAGGTATTTTATATATTTTCCACCTGTTGCATATTCCCATAAATGAAATCCGCCATAAATTAAAACAACAAGAACAAGCGTACCAGTCAGAATCTTGGCTGACCATTTTAAAATTTTACGTATCATTAAAATTTCGTTTAGAATGTTTGTTGGCACATATGGTTTTGAATTGTCATTTTTGATGATAGGGAGCTTTGGTGGCAGGTTTTATAAATTTTACTTTTTTGGTAAAATAAAAAATCTATAATTTCTGCTTCTGATAGACAAGCGTCTACTCCTTGAAATTCAAAACAGTGATTAAATATAATCTTTTTCTTAAGAAAATGGTTAACTGGCTGGAGTATTTTTAATAAATCACAACTAAATTGTAATGAGTTTATATAAGTGTTTGTATTTAGTTTGTTTTATTGAGATCTAGTTGGATTTTGAAATGCTTAAAAAACCTATTCTTATTTATGTTTTTTGGAACACAAAGGATTTGATGTCCAATAATTCTATCTGTTTATTCTTTTATGATGCTTTCATAAAGTTCAGCTTTAAAATTTTCGTTTCGCATCTGTTTACCAAGTTCTTCCGCTTTATTTTTAAAAGATTCGTTATTGATTAATTCAAGAATTTTACTTTCTAAATTTCCTCTTTTTATTTGACTGACATCGATTCCCAATGGGCCAATTCCCATTTTAAATATGATCTTATTCCAAACGTATTGATCAATAATGTGAGGAATTATTAGCATAGGGCATCCGTACTTTAAAGCGGTATGTGTAGTGCCCGAACCTCCGTGGTGTATGATGGCATACATTTTAGGAAGAATCCAATCGTATGGAATGCGTCCCACAAAATAAAATAAATCAGAATCGTAAGACGTAGGCTTGACCAATCCACCAGAAGCGGTGTTGATAATGGCAGGGATCTTATTGCGTTCTAGCGTTTCAAGAATGAGTTTTGTCTTTTCTTCAGGAGTGTTATTTATCATGCTTCCAAAAGTGACCAAAATAATTTTAGAATGCTTTTGCAAAAAGGTTTCTAGCTCAGGATTGGCTTGCCAGTTATTTGTTTTTTTCCTTTCATGATAACCCAATACTTGAAGATTTTCTTTCCAATAATCAGGACGTTTAAAAAGGGTAGGAGAGATGGTGTAAATTGCTTTGTTTTCAAATAAAGCGCGTTGAATTTCTGATTGCTTAATTTTCTTATCCGTGGAAAGCCATTTTACAGATCCAGTAATTGTTTTTAATAAACCATAATTGGCAATTTGATAAGTCAGCTTATTGATGAAAGGGCCAAAGTTTTTATTAAAGGCAATGTGTGAATGATTTTTTACATAGTGCAAATAGGGGATAGGACTTAAGAAAATAGTTTTCCCTTTGTTTTTTAAACTCCAAATGACAGGATAAATGACTTTTCCATTGTGAAGAATTCTATCTGGTTTTTCACGCTCAATAACGGCTTCTTGTTTCATGATCATGCCCTTATTGACAGAGGATTGCATTGAGATGAGTTTTCGATATGCATTCATCTTTTTGAATCCAAAAGGTCCGCCTCCCATCGCGATCTTTCCTGCGGGACTATCCAGTAGTTCTATAAACTCCGTTCCCAATGATGCGAATTGAAGACCTGTGTCTTCAGCAAGGTTTCTGAATTGTTCAGGGAAAAGACATATAACGGTATGTCCTTTCTCTTTAAGAATTTCTCCGATAGCCAAGAAAGGTTCCATGTCTCCTCTTGTACCAACAGAAGTTACGATTATTTTCATTTATGTTCTTAATCTTAT
>CALIAG010000124.1 GCA_938041325.1 uncultured Saprospiraceae bacterium
TAAAAGTGAAACAGATACTGAGGTATTGGTTCATTTTATTGAAGCCATTCAAACAAAAGATCAACTCCCTTTAGATGAAGCTGTTCGAATTGCATTGACCAAAGTAATTGGTGCTTATGCAATTGTTGTAATGGATAAAGAAAATCCAGATATTTTAGTTGGAGCAAGAAAGGGGAGTCCTTTAGTGATTGGTATTGGAGAAAATGAATTTTACATGGCCTCCGATGCATCTCCTCTTACAGAATATACTCAAAAAGTTGTTTACTTAAATGACGAAGAAATCGCTGTCGTCAATCGAAAAGGCGAATTGAATGTGAAAACGATTGCTAATGAGATTCAAACTCCTTTCATTCAAGAAATTGAAATGAAAATGGAAGCAATTGAAAAAGGGGATTATGACCACTTTATGCTCAAAGAGATCTACGAACAACCCAAAACGATTATGGATTGTATGAGAGGTCGTGTGAATGCTTCTGAATCTTGGGTTAAAGTTGGAGGAATTGATAATTATAAGGAAAGAATAAAAAACACCAAGCGTTTTATAATTGCAGCCTGCGGTACGTCATGGCACTCTGGTTTGATTGGAGAATATCTTTTTGAGGAATTGGCGAGAATTCCAGTAGAAGTAGAATATGCATCAGAGCTGCGCTATAGAAATCCAATTATCACAGAGACTGATATGGTAATTGCCTTATCTCAATCCGGTGAAACAGCAGATACACTTGCAGCTATCGAATTGGCAAGAGAAAAAGGAGCCTTGGTATATGGCATTGTGAATGTAGTTGGTTCCTCTATTGCAAGAAAAACGCATACTGGATCGTACATACATGCAGGACCAGAAATCGGTGTAGCATCAACAAAGGCTTTTACAAGTCAAGTTACCTTACTGACTTTGATGGCTTTGAACTTAGGTTATGAAAGAGGAACGATTCCCCGTTCTTATTACCTTCAGTTGTTAAGGGAATTAGAAAATATTCCTAAAAAGGTTGAAAAGGTGTTAGCACTTGATTCCAAAATTCAATATATCGCTAGCGAAATAAAAGATGCCACGAATGCTTTGTACTTGGGAAGAGGATATAATTTCCCGGTAGCACTAGAAGGTGCCTTAAAACTTAAAGAAATATCTTATATTCACGCTGAAGGATATCCGGCTGCTGAAATGAAGCACGGCCCGATTGCACTGATCGACGAGAATATGCCTGTTATTATTATTGCGACTAACATGAGTTCTTACGAAAAGATTGTCAGCAATATTCAAGAAGTAAAAGCAAGAAAAGGCATAGTCATCGCCATCGTCACGGAAGGAGATAAAATAATCAGCGAAATAGCTGACTATACAATAGAAATTCCGCACACAGACGAACCGTTGACCCCTTTGTTATCTGTAATTCCACTACAACTTTTGTCTTATCACATTGCATTAATGAGAGGCTGTAACGTAGATCAACCAAGGAATTTGGCAAAATCAGTTACTGTAGAATAAGTACAGTTTTTGTCCTTTATTTTTAAATAACATCAATAATTAAATCCAATATATAATGGTCGATGGACACTCAATGACTTACAATTCTGAAAAAGAACTTCTAACCATGCCGGAGTATGGTAGAAATATTCAGTTGTTGGTATTGCACGCGAGAGAAATTGAAGAATTAGAACAAAAACAAGCTTTCATAGAACGTATTGTAGATCTTATTCAACAAATGCATCCTCAAACAAAAAATGTGGAGGATTACAGAACGAAAATATGGAAACATGTTTTTAGAATTGCAGAATATGAATTGGAAGGAGTAGTAGTACCTACTACAGGGGAAGCACCTAATAAAGAAGCAGATAATGTTAAGCCAGAAACGATTCCATACCCTAAATCAGATACAAGATTTAGACACTATGGAAACAATGTCAATAAGCTAATTCAAAAAGCACTTGAAATGGAAGAGGGGCCTGTTCGAACAGGCTTTGTAAATACCATTGGGTCATACATGAAGCTGGCTTACAGGACTTGGAACAAAGAACATTATGTTAGTGATGAAGTCATTAAAAATGATTTAGAAAAATTCTCTGGTGGAAAATTAAAAATTGATAATTCAATTATACTAGATCACTTGAGTGGAACAAATAATAAAAGAAGAAGTAACGATAACAGAGGAGATCGAAGAGATAGAGATAACTATAGAGGCGGACGTTCCAATAATAATTATGGAAAAGGTGGACGTGGTGGAAAAGGTGGAAAGAAAAGAAGATAGTTTCTTTTTAATATAGTTTTTGAAAACGGTGATAATACTTTGTGTATTATCACCGTTTTTAATTATTTGAAATAAATAAGCGTTGAAATAGTAGTCAGATGCTTTTCGATTTTTATTTTTGATTTTGAAGTTGATCAACAACTTCACACACAAACAATCTAACTATGAATGATGCTTTTGAAGTCATTGGAGGTAAACAACTAAAAGGAACGATTACCCCACAAGGTGCTAAAAATGAAACCCTTCAGATTTTATGCGCTACTTTGCTAACGGATCAACCAGTAACGATTACCAATGTCCCAGATATATTAGACGTTAACAAATTGATACGTTTGCTTAAAGGTCTTCAAGTCAAAGTAGAGAAAAAAGCAAAGGACACCTATGTTTTTCAAGCAGATGAAGTAGATCTTGATTACTTCAAAAGTGATGAATTTCAAAAAGATGCCAAAGGCATTAGAGGATCTGTAATGCTTATCGGTCCGCTTCTTACCCGCTTTGGAAGAGCATTTTTACCGAAACCAGGAGGAGACAAAATTGGTAGACGAAGATTAGATACTCACTTTTTGGGTCTGCAGAAATTAGGAGGAGAATTCCATTATGATGAAGAAGAGGATAATTATTCTATTCAATCTCCAAAGCTGAAAGGGACTCCTATTTTAATGGACGAAATCAGTGTGACTGGTACTGCCAATGTAGTGATGGCAGCAGTTCTGGCAGAAGGAGAGACACAAATTTACAATGCAGCTTGCGAACCTTACCTTCAGCAACTTTGTAAGATGTTGCACAGGATGGGAGCAAAGATATCAGGGATTGGATCGAACTTACTTACCATTAATGGCGTCGCAAAATTAGAAGGTACAGATCATCGAATTCTTCCTGACATGATTGAAATAGGAAGTTTTATTGGCTTGGCCGCAATGACACAATCAGAGATCACAATCAAAGATTGTCAAGTTGCAGAACTAGGAAACATACTTCCTGTTTTTCGTAGAATGGGAGTGCAATTAGAAATACAAGGCGATGATATTCATATTCCTGCTCAGGAAAGTTACGAAATACAAACCTTTATTGATGGCTCTATTCTAACCATTTACGATTCTCCTTGGCCGGGATTTACACCTGATTTAATGAGTATAGTATTGGTGATGGCAACTCAAGCTAAAGGTTCTGTTTTGATTCATCAGAAAATGTTTGAGAGCCGTTTGTTCTTTGTAGATAAACTGATTGATATGGGAGCTCAGATTATTTTATGCGATCCGCATAGAGCTACAGTAATAGGTTTGGAAAGAAAGTTTCAACTTAGAGGCATCGAAATGACCTCGCCAGATATCCGTGCCGGTGTGGCATTATTAATTGCTGCTTTATCTGCTAAAGGAAAAAGTTTGATTAAAAATATTCATCAAATTGACAGAGGATATCAAAATATTGATGAGCGTTTGAATAAGTTAGGTGCTCAAATTAAACGATTCTAAAAAGCATTATTTTTCTCGTTCGGTAACATACATGACCAAGTCTTCCAATGAATTCCTCGCAGGAGATTCTGGAAAGGTATGCAGTATTTCGAATGCTTGGGACCTGTAATCATACATAGCTTGCTTTGCATACTCTAAGCCATCACTTTGTTTTACAAATTCTATAACCTCTTTTACCTTGGCTGGCTGATCGCTGTACCTTTTGATGATATTTATAATTCTTCTTCTCTCTGTTTTAGTGGTATGATCTAAGGCATAGATTAATGGTAAAGTCATTTTCTTTTCCTTTATATCAATTCCGACTGGCTTGCCGATATCTTCAGTCCCAAAATCAAATAAATCATCTCTGATTTGAAAGGCAATTCCAATTTTTTGACCAAATTCATACATCTTATCAATGGTGGTCTCGTCATCTGTTGTAGAAGAAGCTCCCGCTGCACAAGTTGTAGCAATTAACGAAGCCGTTTTCTGTTTGATGATTTTGAAATACATAGCTTCATCTATATCCAACTTTCTTGACTTTTCAGTTTGCATCAACTCTCCTTCACTCATTTCTTTTACCGCCGTTGAAATAATTTCAAGCAAGCGGAACTCTTTGTGTTTGATAGCAAGTAAAAACCCTTGAGCAAGAAAATAGTCACCAACCAATACGGCAATCTTATTTTTCCATAAAGCATTTACGGAGAAAAAACCTCGACGTTCATAAGAATCATCGACCACATCGTCGTGGACCAGAGAAGCGGTGTGTAAAAGTTCTACGTAGGAAGCTGCGACATAGCTGCGTTCATTGGTTTCTCCGCAAATTGCAGCACAGAGGAAGACAAACATAGGGCGCATTTGCTTACCCTTGTTTTTGACAATATAATGAGTGATGCGGTCCAATAAGGCCACATTGCTTTGCATTGATTGCTGGAAATGTTGCTCAAAAGCTTTGAGCTCCTTTTCAATAGGCCCTTTTATCGTTGATAAGGACTTGACCATAAATAGATCCTTTTTTTAGTTGTAAAATGGTCAAACATTGCTGCACAAGATACAAGTTCATGTCATAAAAGAGGTAAACACTGTCCATTAGTTTTGAACGAAGATTGGAGTGGATAATTCTTTTACAAATCCCAATTTATTTGTCTACTTATTTAAACAAGACAAGCATGGCTTTGTTTTGGAAGAGAAGGGTAGGTTTGATTTTTTTTATAAAAAGGGAGGAATCAGCAAAGAAAAGAAGGAGGCCTAGATTTTCTTCCTAAGAAGAATAAGACAAGACCCGTAAGTTATCCAACATGGAAGAACCGTCAACCTCCTTCAATATCTTTAATTATATCTTATGACCTCAACTCAACTAGAAGACAGAAATATCCGACTAGTTTCAAGTCAAAGCTTGATTTATTTTGTAGATTTTTTGTTAGGTAAGACTTTGGAAAAATGAATACTGATCGTCTATATTTTCTTGATAATAGGGCAATTAAGGGGAAAAAACTTAGATCAGATTCCAATATACAAAAATATTGTAATAAATGGTGTCAAAAATATAAAGACCAAACAGTTTGTGAGTATTTTGTTTATTCATCATTCTCTTGATTGCCTGGGATGTATTAGACCCTCGTTATGAGGAGCCTTGTTTCCTATTTTATAGATTATAAACAAGAAAGATAATGGAGACCATATCAACATGATGAGCGATTTTACTATATTTGGGCATATTGAATCTCTTTATGAGAATTCTTAAAACTATAGTATAAGGTGCTTTCATTTTTTAGAACCAACCAGTTTATTGCCAATCTTTTTCTGATTGTTTACACCATCATAGTAAGGTTTTCCCTATTTTTTATTCGCCCTGAAGGGGAGATAACAATTAGTGGAGCTTACAGTAAAGGGCTTTATGATTTAGTTTCACCGGATAGTCTTCTTTCTTTCTTTTTAGCTGCCTTGCTGGTTTGCTTTCAAGGCGTAATTATCAATGTTATAATTGCACGATTTCGGATAGGTTCAGAAGTTAGTCTTTTTCCTGGCCTTTTCTATATCCTACTATCTAGCGCAATACCTGAATTTTTGTTTCTATCTCCAGCTTTATTAGGAAATACCTTTTTGATTTTCATGTTAATGGAATTGTTTTCCATTTATAAAAAACATGCTTCTACAGGTAGTATTTTCAATACAGGTTTTTGGTTAGGACTTTCAAGTCTAATGCATCCGCCTAATATGTTCTTTGTTATCCTTGTATTTATTGCAATAGGATTACTAAAAGCTTTCAAATTTAAAGAGAGACTCATAATCTTACTTGGCTTTTTCTGCACCTATTTTATTTCTGGTGTTTATTTTTTCTGGAATGATGGCTTGTCAGATTTTCTAAACCAACAATTCTTGGGAGCTTTTCGTTTTCTTGATTTTAAACAATTGGTAGGATTAGAGTATAAAATTAAATTGGCAAGTTTTGCATTGTTGCTGCTTTTTGTGATTCTAAACTACAATAGATATCTATTCAAAAAGAAAATTCAAAGCCAGAAGTACATCAATATCTCGTATTGGTATTTATTGGTAGCCGGAATATCAACATTGTTTGTGCCCTCTTTGGACCTTACTCAATTAATTGTCCTTACTCCAACCTTAGGAATATTGCTTTCTTTTACGTTTTTAAAGATGTCCAAATCGATGGCAGAAGCGCTCCACTTTCTATTTTTAGTGGGGATCCTCCTAGTTCAATTCAAAGGTTTGTGGTTGTTTTGAAACAACTAAATCTTTTTCGAAAACTTACTTTAGGATAGAAAGAAATGGGATCAGATAAAAAATAAAATACCACTATAATATTTTTCAAGCTTTACACAATTAGATAAGTAATTACTTAACTTTGCACTTTAAATAAATATTAAAACTTTTAAGGCATATGAAGTTTGGAGTAGTAGTTTTTCCCGGTTCGAACTGTGATGACGATATGATCCATGTACTAGGTACTGTAATGGGACAAGACGTTGTTAAATTATGGCACAAAGAAACTAGCCTTGAAGGTTTTGAAAAAGGAGACTGTATTGTCCTTCCTGGAGGATTTTCATACGGAGATTATATGCGTGCAGGCGCTATTGCAAGCTTTTCACCAATAATGAAATCCGTAATTGAATTTGCAAATAACGGCGGCTATGTTTTCGGGATTTGCAATGGCTTTCAAATCCTCTGCGAAACACATCTTCTACCTGGTGTTTTGCTAAGAAATAGCAATCAAAAATTTATCTGTAAGAATGTATTTTTAAAAACAGAGACCACAAACTCTGCCATCACTTCAAAACTAGTAAAAGGAAAAGCGCTCAAAATTCCGATAGCCCATGCTGATGGAAGATTCCATGCAGATGAAGCTACCCTTTCAGAATTGAAGAAAAACGATCAAATTCTTTTTACTTATTGCAATGAATCCGCAAAAGTTGATGCTCAATCAAATCCCAACGGATCAGCGTTGAATATTGCAGGAATTTGCAATGCCCAACGCAACGTTTTTGGAATGATGCCTCATCCAGAAAGAGCATCCGAGAATATACTTGGAAACATGGATGGCAAAGCTTTATTCGAATCTTTGATCTCCTTATCTAAAGTTGCGCTAGCACATTAACGGAGAACTTTGAGCTTTTTATTTAGTAATTGATTTCCACACTCCGATTTACTTTTGGAATGAGTATCATATCGTATCTCTTAATCATGTTGCTCATCTCTAGAGTTAGGTGATAATCTCCCCAAGCAAAGGTTTTATTGAATGGCCTAAGGTCAATAAGTACCCAATCTTCTTTCTGCCCCAATTCAATAAAGTTTCGAAAGATAACAGGCACGTTGTCAGGGTTTTCAAGAGCATCAGTAATTTTTCCATCCTCATCAGAATAGCGCCAAAGAACTCCAATAGCCAAGCTACTATGTCCATGATACTCTGTTAACTCCATCAATGTATTGCCGACGCCATAAAACCCATTGGCAGTAGTCCCTTTAGTTAAATGGCCCCTCCACATCTTTAGAAATAACTTGTCCTTGTTGAAATCAAAATCGATTTTGGAAAGCCCTTTACGCAATTGAATTTTATTTTTTTTCGTGCGAATACTATTCTTCTTAAATCCTTCTTTATTGCCATACATGTACCAATAATCCACACTAAATTTCAATGAATTGACCATGTCTTCATTCTGTTTGTATAGAGACATAGCGTCTAAGAAATCGTTGAAGTCATTGGAAGATTTTAAGCCATCTGCGAATTTTAAAACATCTGCGTAACGCTGTCCTTTCAAGTCATTAATTAACTGGTCAATAAGTAAGACTGCGGCTTCATGAAGTTTTTGATTCTTTTTTTGATCCGCTGTAGAAAGCTTTCGATACATTTCATTGACGAGTAATTTGGTGCCTGGAAAGGCTTCTGTACCGACTGAAAGCAAAGACCAATTCTCCTCTCTAATGTATTCGATAAGTTTTGCAGCTTCTACACTTTTAAGATCTGGCATTGGAGTATAAGTGACGCCTTCTCTATCAAAATGATAGCTTTTATTTAAAGCTTTAAAATTCTGGACAGCTTCTTTGGGCGTTTCTGATAAACGATTGATCACCTCACAAGCTCCAACACCTATTTCCCAAACCATGGTCTTAAAATTATTTTGATTTAACATTCTGACTAGCACATTCGAAAAGTCTGATTCTAGTTTGGACCTTGAATGGTCACCCAACATAACGATGTGAGCATCGGCTATTGCTTGCTCCAGAATTGCTGCTCCTGGTCCTGTCAGTTTGCCGTTTTCAATATCAAAAGGATAGCTAAAAGGTTTCAAGTTCTCAGCTCGGATGGAATCCTGAGAGAGCAGAGTAAACGTTGCTAAAATGCAAGAAAGGAAAATTAAGATTCTGGGAAGCATATCAATAATAGTTTTGAATTAAAGAGGAATTGATTTCTAAAATTCAAAACTCAGGGTAATCAGACTTTTATGCTAGAAATTAGCTGGAGAATGTGTGCTGGATTATAAAATAGAACCTTTTTTAGGAGTTTTTAAACTGTTTTGCTGCTGAAATTGTGCTGGAGTTAATCCTTTCATCTTTTTAAAAGTCGTATAAAACGTTGATTTAGAACGAAAACCAACCTCATAACCAATTCCTTCTAATGACATCTGGTGGTTTACACCGAGCATTTCGCAAGCCGCATCAACACGGTACTCGTTCAGGAAGGTTTTATAACTTTTCCCTAGGTTATCATTGAGCAATTGGGAGAGCTGATGATGTGGTATACTGAGCTCTTTCGCAAGGTCCTGTAATTTTAACTTGGGGTTTGTATAGACCTTTCTTTGACTCATTAATTGATCTAACTGACTAAATAATTGATCCGCAAGTTGTTTGTCAATCTTCTTGTTTTGATATTTCTCTATTGTAGAGTCACCTGAGTTTTCAAACCACCTGTTGTTGAAATAACCAAAGGCAAGCAAGTAAATGAAAAAGGAAAAAACCAATGGGCCAGTGATATAGTAAGCTCCGGGAACTCCGAAGATCGCGAGAAAAAAAGCAACTGCAATAATCACATTGGCTGCAAAAACGGTAGTCAACCATTTTTCTTCATCAGATATATTAAAAGGCGACTTTACTGCTTTTTTTAAAATAGGAAACAAGACAAAAGAAGATGCGACAAGACCAAGAAACCAAACCACATAAATACTTTTTACCACATAGGCATTCCAGAAGGTTGGATAGGAATGGTAGGAGCGAACACTTCCCAATATCGAAACACAGGCGAACAGTCCCAATAATAGGAGCTTCCAGTTTAGAGGGATTTTTTTAACCTTATGAATTGCAGCATTTAAATAAAAATACAAAAGAGGTCCTATAAAAATGCAAGCAGATAATCCAATTTGTAGAACCACTTTTGGAAGATCAGGATTGAAATAATAGAGGACAGATTTGCCTATTCTAATACTTAGTGCAAGTATTAATGCCACCAATAAGTATTTTGATAATGTTTTATTCCTGGTATAAAAGAAGAGGTAAATGCATAAGAAGAACCCATGAAAAACGCCCAATGCACTCAGAAATAATAACAATTCATTCATTTTAGCTAATTCTTATTTTAAATAAGAGGACAAGATTATAGTTTAATTTATTCACGTGCTTAATCTACTTTTTAAGATAGCGCATACAATAGAAAACTCCAAATCCTCCAAAGTATTTCAAGCTTCTCCAATATTTTGAATTCCTCTTGAGCACATTTCTAAATTTTCTAAAAAGAACCATGCAATCAATTTCCCTAATTTCAACAAATTATATTCAATACTAACCGAAATTCACTAAATTTTAACAGTATAGAATGCTTGCTAGTCGCGATTTTTTTTATTTTTGTATTGCAAATTTCCTCTCATCCAACATATCTCTACAAAACAGACATTTGCAATACTGAGAATGACCTTTATATTAATAGGCTTTCAAGTTTTTAGCGCTATTAATATTTCAATCCCTTGCCAATACTAACTCACAAGCCGATTTCAAAGCAAAATCACATATTGATTTAGTATATATGATTGGCAAGAAAATTGATTATTACTCAATATTATATTCAGACAACACAGATTATTGATGAGAACTTTATTACTAACGACCCTATCCATACTTTTCTGCTCTGCTTTATTTGGTCAAATGGAACCTGTTAAATGGACCTTTGATGCTCAAAAAGTAAATGAAAAAGAATACGACATTGTATTTACTGCCAAGATTGACGATGGTTGGGCGGTATACTCTCAATATTTAGAATCAGATCAAGGCCCTGTTCCTACAAGCATTGAATTTGATGCTCAAACTGGTTTACAGCTTATTGGTAAAGCTTCTGAAAATGGGAATAAAAAAGAAGCATTCGATTCAATATTTGGAATGAATCTGACAAAATTTAGCGATCGTGCAAGAATAACCCAACGTGTTAAGGTCGATCCTAACGCCAAATCAGTAAAGGGTTTTCTAACATTTATGACCTGCGACGATAAAAGTTGTTTGCCTCCAACAGACGTAGATTTCGATATTGTTTTGGCATCTGATTAGTCTAATGCAATAAAAATTAAGTTCCTCTTGTCTATATATTCGTAAGACTTTAAATAGTCGGTGATTGGCAGTAAGTTATAGTTGACTTACTGCCAATTGTTTATTTGTCTGATTTAATCTAATTTTGTAAGCGGTTTGCAGTCATGTGTACGACTCTTCCGTATAAAACAAGAAAACTTCGACAGGATAATTTCGTTAATAACGTGTATTTCCACTCAGTTGAGTTTTAAATTTTCGGAATTGGGTTACGTACTAATTAAACTTCTAATAAGATGCGATTTATTTTTCTTCTTCTTCTCGGAACATTCATTTCTAATCAATCATTTAGTCAAATTTATGATCCTGTAAAATGGAAAACAGATCATAAGCAAGTGAGTGACAATGAATTTGATCTCATCTTCACAGCAACGATCGAAGATGGTTGGTATGTTTATTCCCAATACCTAGAAAGCGATGATGGGCCAGTTCGAACTTCTTTTAACTATGATGAAGGCGATCATTTTTCACTGAAAGGAAAAAATGTAGAAACTGGAAACAAAAAGGAAGGTTTCGATAAGTTGTTTGATATGAACGTGATTAAGTTTAGTAAAAAAATCACCTTCACACAAAGAGTAGAAGTCAAAGACTTTTCAAAAAACATAACCGGATACCTGGAATTCATGACTTGCGATGATACGAAATGTCTTCCTCCTGCTGATCATGATTTTGATTTCAAACTAGTACCTGCCACAAAATCAGAGCCGGCCGATCAAGGAGCTGCTACAAAACCGGTTGAGACCAAGGCAACTGAAATAACGACAACGGCCGTTGATAAAGTTGTAAACACTGTGGAAACTAAGAAAGAAGAAGTCCAGGAAGTGATCAAAAAGGAAATCCCACAAACAAAAACAATCGAAGAAAAAAAGCCAACGACTAAGATTGCCAATAATAAAACAGAAGCAGCTAAACCGAAAGCAATCGAAAAGGTTATTGCTGAAAATGCAACAGAAGAAAAAGTAGAAAAAGTAGAAGAAGCAACATCAGGAAAAGAAAAAATCCAAAAGATAGGACAAGGTGGAATTTTTAAACCAGTTACATGGACTTTTAAAGGAGTGAAAAAAAGTGAGAAAGAGTTTGACTTGGTTTTTACTGCAAAGATAGATGAAGGATGGTACATCTACTCTCAGTTTTTGGATGGAGAAGATGGACCAATTCCAACTTCATTTTTATTCACCGAAGGGGATCATTTTTCTTTAAAAGAAAAGGTGGTGGAAGCAGGTCCAAAAAGAATTAAAGAATACGACGAGACCTTTGAAATGGATCTCATAAAATTTAAAAAGGAAGCTACTTTTACTCAAACGGTGACGGTATCTGATCTGTCAAAACCAATTGTCGGAGATTTTGAATTTATGACTTGTGAAGCAGGGAGATGCTTGCCACCAGCAATAGTTCCATTCTCTTTTTCACCCACTACAATGAAAACGTTGGTTGGGGATGAATTCGATGCTGCAAATGCTTCTACTGATAATACAAATACCAATGTCGCACAAAACGATATCAATGGCCCTTATCCACTTGCAAAAATGGATAAAGACAAGCCAGTTGGAGAATGTTCAACGGAGGAGGTTATTGAAGAAGGCAAAAGCATTTGGAGTATTTTTGGTTTGGGTTTCCTAGGAGGATTGTTGGCTTTGCTGACTCCATGCGTTTTTCCTATGATTCCACTTACTGTAAGCTTTTTTACAAAAGGCTCTGAAAACAAATCTAAAGGAATTTTGAACGCCATTTTATATGGCTTTTTTATATTGATGGTTTACCTTCTATTGAGTATTCCTTTTCATGTCATGTCAGGGATCAATTCAGATATTCTAAACGAAATTTCTACCAATATTTGGCTCAACATATTCTTCTTCGTCATCTTCATCTTCTTTGCCTTTTCATTCTTTGGCTATTACGAATTGACTTTGCCAAGTAGTTGGACCAACAAAGCTAGTGGCGCAGAAAGTGCAGGTGGCTTCCTTGGAATCTTTTTTATGGCTTTGACTTTAGCATTGGTTTCTTTCTCCTGTACAGGACCAATATTGGGTACATTATTGGCTGGAGCTTTATCCTCAGATGGCGGAGCTTGGCAATTGACTTCGGGAATGGGCGGATTTGGTTTGGCTTTAGCAATGCCTTTTGCATTATTTGCAGCATTCCCATCTTGGCTGAACTCTTTACCAAAATCAGGAGGCTGGCTCAACTCTGTAAAAGTTGTACTTGGATTTTTAGAATTGGCGCTTGCCTTCAAATTCTTATCCAACGCAGATTTAGTGAAGCACTGGGGCTTGTTGAAAATTGAACCATTTTTGGTAATATGGATTTTATGTGCATTGGGAATAGCATTGTATATGTTTGGGAAAATTAAATTTCCACACGATTCTCCAATTAAAAAATTGTCCTTCATTAGAATATCCACAGGAGTGTTAGCGATTGCAATTGCAGTTTACCTGGCTTCAGGATTTCGATACAATGATGAAACGGGGACCTTTACTTCTCTTCCTCTTTTAAGTGGTATTGCACCTCCAGTAGGGTACAGTTGGGTTTATCCGAATGATTGCCCCAATAACTTAGATTGCTTCAAGGATCTTGATGCGGGATGGGCTTACGCACAAAAAGCAGGAAAACCTGTAATGCTTGATTTTACTGGATATGCTTGTGTGAACTGTCGGAAAATGGAAGAGCATGTATGGCCTAAGAAAAAAGTTTTCAATTATCTAAAAGAAGATTACGTTCTTATTTCTCTTTATGTTGATGACAAAAAAGAATTGCCTGAAGCAGATCAGGTAACCGTTGACAAGGCAAGTGGAGGAACTCGGAAGTTGAGAAATTATGGAAACAAATGGGCGCATTTTCAAGCAGAGTATTTTGAAAATAATTCTCAACCATATTATGTCCTTCTTTCTCCTGACGGACAATTGCTGAATCGACCAGTTGGTTATACACCAGATGACAATGAATACGCTTCTTTTCTTGAATGTGGATTGCAAACGTTTAAAGAGCTAAGTTCTACCAACGAAATCTCAAGCAAAGCTTTGGGACAGAAGTAAGTCTAGTAAATAGTCTTTCAAAAAAAAACGCTGAGGATGAATCATCATCCTCAGCGTTTTTTTTATTCTTTCAAGAAGTATATTTCTAATTCGGAATTCTGATCTGATATTTTTTACCAGACTTATTCGTTAGACTTGAGCTGATTAGCCAAGGGTTATAAACTTTAAGCATTCTGTAGTTCGTCCCATGCTTCACCGCAAAGTCACCCCAGTTGGCAACAGGCCCGCTCACATCTACTGTTTTGAAATCAGGAATTGCTTTATAAGTATCTGTGTCATCCACATAAAACCCAAAGTCTCTTGGATTGGATAAGATTTCTTTAATCGCTACAATTCTAAAAAGATAACGAGAAGTTTCTTGATTTAAATTTAGTTCGAAATAGTTTTTCGCTCGTTGTTGCTTCATTTCTTTGTCCAGTCTATATGCCCCCATGTTATAGGCTGCTGCGACCAAAGCCCAAGACCCGAATCGATCATACTGCTTTTGTAAAAATTTACAAGCAGCTCGAGTTGCCTTTTCTAAATGATAGCGCTCATCAACTTCTGAATTCACCTGCAATTTGTAATCTCCGGCTGTTCCTTTCATAAATTGCCAAAAGCCTTTTGCACCTGCTGGTGAAACGGCGTTGCTCAAATCACTTTCTGCAACAGCTAAATATTTGAAGTCATCAGGAATATTATTCTCCGCAAGAATAGCTTCTATAATCGGAAAATAGCGACCGGCCTTTTTTACATTTAAAATTGTATTCGAATGCCAGTAAGAATTTCGCATTAGCTCCCGATCCAATCGTTCTCGTACATCGAAACTTTCCATTGGCAAGGCTTCGCCTGCAAAAGAAAAACTTCTATTACTAAGATCAACTGCTTTTATAATTTGTGGAAGATCATTGGATTGTTCTTTCTGATTACTGATTCCTTTAGATACTTGCTGATCGCCAGAATTTTCACCGGTGTTAGAACTAAAGATAGCAAAGCTGAAAAATGCAGCCATCACTATTACAAAAGAAGATAAATATTTCATAATGTTTCTTTTTCTTGGACTTGAGTGAAGTCATAAAATTACTTCTGGATAATATTTCGAATATTAGTTTTCAAGATACCGAAATATACCCTTTATTAATCTAAACGAAAAAAAAGAATATATGATACATTTTAAAATGATCGTTGTGAATATTAAATATCCAGAATATTCAAGCTAAATTATTTAAAAGACGTCTATGTGAAGGGATTATGCTTTTTTTCTGGGTCTTTTGAAGATAGGAACGGTAGAGCAGGGCTCACCATACATGATACTTTGAGCAAATGGTTGAAGCTTTTGGGTAAGGTCAACGTATGCGGATACAGGAACTGGCTTATTGCTACAGCCTTTAATGATGATCTTTTTCTGATCGTATTGGGTCGCATCAAAATTGTCCAAGGCGCTGGCAAATGCAAGTTTGTGAAACTCAGACTCTGTACCCTGAAAAATGCTTTTTGCATGTGGTGTTGCATAGGCAGAAACGAGCATAAACGCCCAAACAGGAATGATCGCATCTGTAGAACAATAAACTAGTAAAAACTTATCTTGGTATTGCTCCCAATTGTGCTCCTTTAATGCCAATCGGAAATCCTTTTCTTTAAGAATAAGTTCCTTAAATAAATAGTCCTTTAAATCAAAAGTCATCACTTCCTCTTTCGGAAAGAAATCTTCCAAATTGATAGTGATTAAACCACTATTGGCTACGCGATTGATTAAAGGTTTTTCTTCCGTGTTCATAATTTATCTAACGTACAGCTGAAAAAAAGGTTTATTCCTCTTCTGATTTAATCTCTTCTGTTGCTTCAATTGGATGACTCGCTTCAATAACTTCGGTACTTTCTTCGACAACCATTTCAGGTTCTCCATCTATAGCGATTAATAATGCTGCGGAAATATCAACGATCTCATCAATTATGCCTTGTGCTTCAGGAATATTGGCAGATTGAGATTGAATACCTGTAGAAACTTCTTCTTCAATAGGAGCTGCTTCACCAACTGTATTTTCATCAGTCCCAAAGTCTTTTGGTTTAGGCAATTCATCCAAGCTAGAGATACCAAAATAATCCATGAATTTTGGACTTGTACTGTAAAGCAATGGTCGACCTGGGCCTTCGCTTCTTCCACTTATGATTACCAATTCTTTTTCCAATAGTTTTTGAACAGAATAATCACAATTGACACCTCTGATCTTTTCTAATTCTGTTTTAGAAACAGGTTGTTTGTAAGCTATAATGGCCAATGATTCGAGAGCAGCTTTTGATAATCTTTTCTTAGTCGTTTGTCTCAAATGAGTCCCTACGGTTTTATGGTAGATTCCTTTTGACAAAAACTGAAAACCTCCTCCAATTTCTACAATATCAAAAGCAAAAGAATCTGAAGAATAACGTTCCTTCAAACTATCGATAGCTTCTTCTACTTCAGGCTTTTTGAACTCAGTCTCAAAAGTATTCTCTAAGCAACTGTGAATATCCTTAAAACTGATAGGATTTTGACTACTGAAAATCAAGCTCTCAATATGTTGTGCCAAGTATTCCAAGATCAATGTTTTTTGAGAAGTTATTATGAACTACTGGTTTTGAATGAAATTAAAACCTTATCGATTCTATTTTATCCTTCAAGTAATTGATAAAAGCTTCTTAGTTTAAAAAGTATGTTTAATTCCCAGAGAATTTAAATAATCTGGAAGGGCAAAGATAAGTAAAAATGGACCACAAAAGAAGCTAAAACCAAAGGGAATAAAAGGCTTTTCTCTTGTAAAATCGCCAAAGATCTATCAATGACTCTAAAGCTAAATGTTTGATTTTTAAGTAATTGCTAAGCATACTTCATCGCGGAATGTCCATGAATCCTCCTAAAAAGACTTAATTGACCGATGTGATAGGCCTCATGCATCGTAAAAAATGCCATAAAGCCTGCAAATGTTGGATCCTCTATAGGTGTTTTAATTGGAGGTTCACCCTCTAGTTCTGCGGTTGTTAATTGAGCCACTTTTTGCAAAAGTTTATCTGTAACCTCTTGCCAAGGATGAATGACTGCTTCAATATTGGGGTATTCAGCATTTTCATTGAAGCTCTTGCCTCTCCCGAAATATTCAAAAAATGCATAAGAAATAGGCAAACCGAGTACTTGGCTAAATTGAAAACGATTGGATACTATATGGCCAGCAATCCATTTCATATTGTTAACCTGATCAGGAATTCTAATCTCTGATTGGGTATCGGTGATTCCATCCATCACATTGTTAAAGCCCTTGGTTTGCAACTTGAACTGATTCCAGATTTGTTTGACTATTGGATTTGGTTCCATGGATAAAAATTTTCTACTAAAACTAATTGATTTGTCTCAAAAGAGATTTTTAATGAAAATAGAGTTAATTTGAATATAGAACTATTCAGTTTGAATATTTGTTCTTTAAACATATAAAAGGAAAGTGAAATGCTTTTCAATTTATTAGCAAATGTTAAGTGATAATTTAAATCGGGGAACATGGCGTACTTAAAAAAAATTAAAGACGAAACGAATCTTTTTGATTCGGAAAACATTCCTTTTAAGATAAGACTCGACTTTAAAAAATTGATTGATTTTTGGGAGGAATTGGCTAATGATAAATCAAATGTCTACAATAGTACTGCAAAAGACATTTTGAAAAGATTGGATAAGGCTCCAGAGTTAAGAGAACCCATCTTAGATTTTACATTAATTGAAAAATACTCAGAAGAGATTAAATTGCTTTTCTCTGCTATTTTTAGTCCATTGACTTCTCGAAATGAAATTCAAGCTGTTGCGATTCCTTACGCTCCTTATTGGTTCAACTTGACAGAAAGAATGGCGAATATACTAGAGAACAAAGAAGATAGTTTCCTTGCGTCCATTCATTCTTATGACGATGAAATGAAATACATTGTCAATTGCCATTTTTATTTAAGTGCTGTTCACGGAGTGAATTTTACGTACAAAAAACCGATGATTTTTAATGTGGAAAATGGCAAGAAAAAAATTATGAAACACTATCGTGTCCTCATTAATGCAGATTTTGCTGAATTCAAACCCAATGAAAAATTCCAACCACTAAGCGATGAAGACATCAATGAATTGATGAATAACTTTGATGACATTGAATTATGGAAGAAAAAAATTCCACCGCATTCAATAGATTTTGAAGGCTTTACAATTATGAAACTGGTAGACGTCACAGAGTCTGAAGCGCTTTCCCAAATGGAATTTGAATTGCTTAAAAAAGATGCATTAAGTAGTCCGGAATCAATTGATACCATAAAAAAGAACCTGGAATCTTTACTGAATTTGAGCGACTTAAAAATTGGTTTTGCAACCTACGATAAAAACATAGGCGCTTTAAAGTCGATGGGATATGGGTTTTGGAGCAGCATCACTTTGTCCAATAAAAAAGTACGAAAAATAAAAGAGGCTTTCTGTAGTATTTCTTATCCAGTTTTGTTTGAAAAGAAGATCCCGTACACTATCCCTGTTGTCAAAAAAGAACTAGATGGAAAGGATCCCATCGTTACTCAATTGTTAGCGAATAACTTACAATCTTATATTGCATTCCCGTTGGTCTACGGAGGAGAAGTAGTTGGTGTATTCGAACTAGGTTCCAAAGAAGAATGTCTTCTCAATTCAGAAGTAGCTAAAAGTATGGGAGATGTAATCCCAATACTTGCAACGTCTTTGAAACGATCAATAGATGAATATGAAAATCAATTAGAATCAATCATACAAGAAAAATGTACTGCCATCCATCCCTCGGTAAATTGGAGGTTTTTTGAAGCTGCAGAAAATCTATTAAACAAAAGAAGATTTTATGATACCGATGAAATGGAAGAAATTGCGTTTCCAAAAGTTTATCCATTATATGGGCAATCAGATATAAAAGGCTCTTCCACTGCAAGGAATGATGGGATACAAGCAGATATGATTGAACAGCTGAACTTAGCAAAAGAAACCCTTGGTTTTGCCATCAAGCTTTCTCCAATGCCCATTTATGATGCATTAAAATTGCGGATTGAAAACAACATCGATAAGATGAAAAAGGGGCTTTCCGCTGGTGATGAAATTACGATCTTGGATTTTTTGAAAAAAGATATTTACCCTGTCTTTAAGCACCTTGAAGCAAATGATTCAGAGATGAAAGTCATCGTGGATAAATACCGTTCGAAATTAGATCCTGAGCTTGGTGTGATTTACAATAAAAGAAAAGCATACGAGGAAAGCGTAACGCGCATCAATAATGAGATGGGGGCCTATATTGAATCGGCACAGGAAGAAGCACAGAAAATGTTTCCCCACTATTTTGAGAAATATAAAACCGATGGTGTAGAGCACAATATGTACATCGGACAATCTATTGTCAATACTAAAGAATTCGATTCTTTGTACCTTAAAAACCTGCGATTGTGGCAATTAATGGTTACTTGTGAAATTGAAAATAAAGTTGAAAACCTTAAAAAAGAATTGCCTGTACCTTTAAGCGTGGCTTCTTTGATCTTAGTCCATAGCAATCCCATCACGATAAAATTTAAGACTGAAGAAAAGCAATTTGATGTTGACGGTGCTTATAATGTTCGTTACGAAATTATTAAAAAACGGATTGATAAAGCAATAGTCAATGGCACTGGAGAACGCTTGACCCAAACAAAAAAAATCGCCATCGTTTATTCTCAAGATAAAGAGGCCGAGGAATACCTTCCACTGTTGGAGTATTTACAATCCATCAAATATATTGGTCCAGAGATTGAGTATTTGAATCTTAAAGATATGCAAGGAGTGAAAGGGATGAAAGCATTGCGGGTCTCCGTTGTATACAACGAAGTACCAAAAAAGAAGAGCAGAGAAGTTGTCAAAGAAGAAGTGCAACGATAAATAAAAAGCCCTTTGATATTTAGCGTATCAAAGGGCTTTCTACTTAATTTATTCAAATGAAGCTGCACTTGTTAGTAGCTGCTGCAATTTTTGTTCAGCTGAGTTTTGAATTCTAAGTTTTCAATTAATTTTTGATAAGTCTGTGAGTTGTGCTTCGAATTATCGGAGATATTGGTATCGAAAAAATAAACATCTGCAATTCCATCTAAGCCATTTACCTTGTAGGCAGTTTCTATCAAACACGAACAATACTCAGGAGTAGAACCTGGGTTCTTCATTTGAAACCTTTGGGCTGCTCTTGCCTTGTAGGTTTGCAATTGATTATCTGTCGGTCGTTCGTAATAAATTTGATTCATATTGGGATTGTAAGAAAGATACTTTACAACAAATTCATCTCCCGTTTCAAGTGGCATCCCGTTTTCTAAAATAATATATTCTGAGTCTTGTAAAATTTTATCCTGATAGGCTTTTCCGTTTACGGTGAAAAAATAAGTAGGCGTTTGGTCCTCCGATTCTGTGGCCAAAAGAACTTTCGCTTTGGTCTCTAATCCAGAGAAAATAAGTTGTTGATCGATTGAGTTTTTAGCTTGATAATTATTCCAGGAAAAGAGTCCAGAAATAAAAATGGAAACGACCAGCAAAAGACTTCCTAAGAAAACCAGGCTCTTTAGCAAGTCTTTTTTGTTTCGCTTTTTCCGCTCTCGGTTAAGCGGTGTATCAGCTTTTTTATTGATTTCAAAACCGTATAAAAATTGTCTTCCACGGCGTTCAATACTCAACTCACAAAGTTCTTCATTTATAAAAAATGAATACTCTGCATCCGTGAGGACCCTGAAGTCAATCAATACGATTTTTGAATTACAGTAGACCAGTAAATGGCCTGATTCGGGTCCATGCATCAATCCTACTTGATGTTGGCCATCCCGATCATCGAGGTATGTCCAGTTAAAACGGTTCACAGCTAATTGTTTTTGGTTTATTGGTATAACCCAATATGTTATTAAAGTTACAGACTTAAAGGTGTAATAATCAAGTTCTTACTAAACTTTAGAGCTCTTAATACGTAACTTGAATTATCTTGGGAGGTTTTTCGATAAACAGGAGGGCGGTCTAGAAAAAGAAGGAAAGCCATTTAACTCAAACTTTCATTCACATTCAATTTAAGTAAAAATGACGAAAGAAGAAAGGGCTGAATTAAAATCAAAGATCAAAACGGCTATTATCTTAACAGAAGAGAAGATAAAAGGAATGGAATCGATGGCAGAACCGATAACCCCAGAAAATTCTATTGGAAGGATCAGTAGAATGGATGCGATTAATAATAAAAGTGTGGTTGAAGCAGCGCTCCGAACAGCAAGAAAAAGATTGAATAGCCTAAAATTGGCGGTTTCAAAAGTAGAAGATGAAAACTTTGGACTTTGCTCAATGTGCAAAAATCCGATCCCGGCAGCTAGGCTGATGTATATGCCTGAAAGTACACGATGTGTAAGATGTGCAGATAGATAAGGCATTTGGTAAAGGGGAAAATAAAAACAGGGCACAAACGCATAAAGCGTAGCACCCTGTATAACCCCAAAAAACCAAATGAAAACAATATCTTAAAATGCTCTTTTATAAACTTATGAGCACCATTTTACTATTCAATGGGTTTTAATACCCAAATTTTACTTTGCCAATCAGCAATATTTACCTTTGTAAAATACTAATTTGCCTTGCCTAAATAATCTTCTCTCTAGAAGACATTAGAAATTGAAATTCATAGTATCTAATTTCCAAATTTTAGACGATACATGAATTATCAGGTCACATATTGCTATGGAAAAATTATCTTTACGATGTATTTTTTTGCTAAAATTTAACTAATCCACAAATAACCAAGACACGACGAGGGTATCGCGACTTAATTGAAAAAGATTTAATGAAATGGAAAAATTAAACGTAACTCTCTAAAAACACCTAATAAAGAATTAGATGTATAAGCAAATATAAAATAAAATAATGTTTAAATCCAAAATTGCATGATCTTGTTTTTTGAGAAAATCTTGTTGAGTTTCTATTTCATTGGAAATCAGCAAGATATAATTAAGCGAATGTTAAAGAATAGTTAAAAACCACAAATAAAACGACATACATTGAGTAAAATAAAAAAAATCTTTGCTTGCACCAGTTGTGGTGCTACTTCACCCAAATGGATAGGTAAATGTCCGTCCTGCGATTCTTGGAATACTTATCAAGAAGAAGTAATTGTCAAGGACAATGCGAGAGAAAGTAAAAAGAAAGCTTGGAAAGCAAATGGAAGCAATCAAGAAGTTCATCCGATAGCATTAAATGAAATCGTTTCTGGAAATACTACACGGTTGATTACACCAGATCAAGAACTCAATAGAGTTTTAGGAGGTGGTATCGTTCCAGGTTCACTGGTCCTAATCGGCGGTCAACCAGGAATTGGAAAATCAACGTTATTGCTACAAGTCACTTTGGGCCTTAAAGGTAAGATCCTTTACGTATCAGGAGAGGAAAGTGAAGAACAAATAAAGATGCGGGCGGATCGGATCGGGACAGCGTTATCTGAATGTTATATTTATACAGAAACGAATACCATTAAAATTTTAAAGGAGGCACAAAAACTTGAACCCGATTTAATTATAATCGATTCAATTCAAACGCTATCGTCTCCACATATTGAATCTACACCAGGATCTGTTTCTCAAATTCGTGAATGCGCAGGAGAGTTGCAGAGGTTTGCAAAAGAATCTTCAACACCCATTTTTATAATCGGTCACATTACAAAAGAAGGTTCCATTGCCGGTCCAAAATTGTTGGAGCACATTGTTGATACCGTTTTGCAATTTGAAGGAGATCGGAATTATACCTATCGGATTTTGAGGACAATGAAAAATCGATTTGGGTCCACAGATGAGTTGGGGATTTATGAAATGCAATCAGAAGGATTAAGAGAAGTGAGTAATCCTTCTGAGATCTTGTTGTCCCAAAAAGATGAAGACTTAAGTGGGAGTGCAGTTGCTGCTACGATGGAAGGAATGAGGTCAATGCTTATTGAATCACAAGCACTCGTGAGCACAGCCGTTTACGGAACGCCGCAACGATCCGCTACAGGATTTGACTTAAGGCGTTTAAGCATGTTGCTGGCAGTTTTAGAAAAAAGAGTTGGTCTACAATTTGGTCAAAATGATGTGTTTTTAAATATTGCTGGTGGAATAAAAGTGGTTGATCCTGCTATTGATTTGGCCATAGTAAGTGCGTTGATTTCTTCGCTGGAAGATGTAGCAATTACAAACGATATTTGTTTTGCTGGTGAGGTAGGACTGTCAGGTGAAATTCGTTCTGTCAATAGAATCGAACAAAGAATTCAAGAAGCAGATCGATTGGGTTTTAAACAGATTTTTATTTCTAAATTCAACACAAAAGGAATAGATCCCAAACGATATTCTATCGAAATAAAAACGATTGGGAAGTTGACAGAGTTGTATCAATATCTTTTTGTGTAAAACCGTTTTTGTGGCTAAGTAAGCCAAACCTTTTCAAACTAATTTTGTTCTTTTTATATGAATTCAAATTTGGAAAACGAATCTATTTTACTTTTTGATGGTGTTTGCAATCTTTGCAATACTGTTGTTCAATTTGTGATAAAAAGAGATTCAAAAGCTCATTTCAAATTTGCATCTCTTCAATCAGATCTTGGTCAGCGTTTGTTGAAAAAACATAAGCTGAACCCAGACTCCATCGACACCGTCGTATTGGTTGAGAAAAACAAAGCTTATATCAAATCAACTGCTGTTCTTCGTCTTGTCAGAAAATTTTCTGGCGCTTGGCCACTTTTGTTTATTTTCATTATCATCCCAACTGCTCTCAGAGACTGGGCTTACGATTGGGTAGCTGGCAATCGATATAAGTGGTATGGTAAAATGGATTCCTGCATGATGCCTGATCCTGGGCTGAAACATCGCTTCCTAGATTAGCGTAAATCTTCTTTTATATCTGGTGAATTAAAATTTAGACACTTATTTGCTGTATTTAAATAAGAGTATCCTTATTTTCGCCTTCATTTTGAATTATTTAAGCGACTTCCTTGTTGGAATTCTTAAGTAATTTTTAAACTATAAACTAAAGCTGTTTCAAATGGCAAAAAGAACGGAAATCAAAAATTTGTTGGCTGCACCAAAGGTGGGCGAGAAGTATTTAGTAAAAGGATGGGTAAGGGCATTTAGGTCTAATCGTTTCATTGCATTGAATGACGGGTCTGGCGCGAATAACCTTCAGATAGTTGTAGATACTGACAATACTGCGGAAGAGCTATTGAAGCAAATCAGTTTTCACGCATGTGTGTCTATCGAAGGAACTTTAGTGGAGTCGCAAGGAGCAGGACAAGCTGTAGAACTTCTTGCCGAGAAAATAGAAATTCTTGGAGCCAATAATTTGGAGGAATACCCGCTTCAACCTAAGAAGCAGACGATGGAGTACCTGCGAGAAAAAGCACATTTCAGAATGAGAACCAACACCTTTAGTTCGGTTTTTAGAATTCGTCATGGCCTTTCTTATGCGGTTCACAAATACTATAATGACAAAGGCTATTATTATTTGCATAGCCCCATTATAACAGGATCGGATGCGGAAGGAGCAGGTGAAATGTTTCGTGTTACAACGCTGGATGTCGATAAACCACCAAGGACAGAAGAAGGAGCAGTGGACTTTGGCCAAGACTTTTTTGGAAAATCTACAAACCTCACAGTATCTGGTCAATTGCAAGGAGAGATTGCAGCTTTGGCTTTAGGAAAGGTTTACACTTTTGGACCGACTTTCCGTGCTGAAAATTCTAACACCTCAAGACACCTTGCTGAGTTTTGGATGATAGAACCAGAAGTTGCTTTCAACGATATTGTTGACAACATGGATTTGGCAGAAGATTTCGTCAAATACTTGATCAATTATATATTAGAAAACTATCCTGATGACCTTAAATTTTTAGATGGTCGAATTCAGGATTTGGAAAAGAACATGAAGAAAGAAGAGCGCCGAGAAATGGGCTTGATCGATACTTTGAAATTTGTTATTGAAAACGATTTTGAACGAATTACTTATACAGATGCGATCAACTTGTTGAGAAGTTCAAAACCATACAAAAAAGGAAAGTTCAAATACGAAATAGAGTGGGGGAAGGACTTGCAAGCGGAACATGAACGATGGTTGGTAGAAAAGAAATTTAAGAAACCAGTTATCGTTGTGGATTATCCGAAAGACATCAAAGCATTTTATATGCGTGAAAATGAGGATGAAAAAACGGTAGCAGCGATGGATGTTTTATTTCCTGGAATTGGCGAGGTAATTGGAGGATCGCAAAGAGAAGAGCGATTGGACAAGTTGAAAAAAAGGATTAAAGAAATGGATATCCATGAAGAAGAACTTTCGTGGTATCTAGATCTGCGTAAGTTTGGCGGTTGTCCACATGCAGGATTTGGTCTTGGGTTTGAAAGGATGGTCCTCTTTATTACAGGTATGTCTAATATTAGAGATGTAATTCCTTTTCCACGTACACCGGGAAATGCCGATTTCTAAATATTTTGATTAAATATATTTGTTAATTTTTAAAAACTTAATTGAAATAGCAACAATTCGTATTTAGTCAATCCATAATGTATAAAATAAAGAAAACTAAGCCACAAGGTTTAGTTTTCTTTTTTTTTGCCCAAAATAATGTTGAAAATAATGTTGGAGGTTTTCTCGACTAACGCAGAAATGTTGCTTATGGTACTCGAAACCAGTAACTTACACTTTGAATAAGCACGTATTTCATTTATCTTACTATGAGAACCAGGATTTCTTACATACTGATTATATTGTCAGTGCCTTGTCTGCTGAGCGTTTTCGCTTGTCAGAAAGAGGCAGAGGTTCTGTATTTCCGCGTTCTTGATATATTTCTCACCAACGGAGTTGAAAACGATACCAATTTTAAAGGATTTGATGAGCTTCACCCAAATGAAGAGGTTTCTTATTATGATTACAGATTGATTTTGGGCATTGGAGTTGAATATTTCTCTGCCATCGAAGAAGATCATTTTAGTTTTCCAGGGATGATACCTAGTTTAATGGCCAATGATCCAGGCGATCCTATTCCTTCTCAGGATTTAGAAAGTATATCGATAGTCAGTAATTCTGATTTCATTTTCCACAATGGTGTAGTTATTCCAGCGGGCAGTTCACTTAACGCCTATTTTGTCACGAGTATAGACGAAATCAGCCAAAACATGAATGTTGATGAGTATTTGGAATGGGCGAAGACTCCGAGAGAAGACGCTGTATTCTTCAAATTACTAGAAGCTCCAAAGGAAGAGCAAACTCATCGATTCAATGTTTGGTATAAAATTAAAGGTGTTCCAAACTTCTCCACAACAGCCGATCCTGTTTTAATCTCTTTCTAAACAAATTTCATTTATTTTAGCAACCTAAACCGTATTTGTATGTTAAGGAATATGTAAACAATAACTTTTTACAGATTGAGGTTTCTTTTTCCTTTATTCCATGTTAAAAATACTCGCCATAGCTAAGGCTATGTCTGCGCCTGCCTGCCGGCAAAGGCAGGTTTTTTAACTTGATTAAAGAAAAAATAATTCCCCACCTTTGTTTCAACTTATTATTTTCAAATTCCTAAGTACAAATACAAACCTTCATTTACAAAAATAGGAAATGCTAGAAGTTCAAAATCTTACCAAGACATATAATAGTGGAAGCCGATCGCTTACCGTTTTGGAAAACATCAGTTTCAAATTAGAAGCTGGAGATTCTTTTTCAATAGTAGGCGCCTCAGGAAGTGGAAAAACGACTTTACTGGGATTGTGTGCTGGCTTGGATAGAGCAACCGCCGGTTCCGTGATTCTAAATGGGATAAAGTTGGATGGTTTAACTGAAGATGAGCGCGCAGAAGTAAGGAATCAACATGTTGGTTTTATATTTCAAAATTTCCAATTAATTCCAACTTTGACTGCATTGGAGAATGTAATGGTGCCACTTGAATTAAGAGGAGAATCCAATATCGCAAAAAGGTCCAAGGAACTTTTGGATAGAGTAGGGTTGGGAGATCGATTCAATCATTATCCAACACAGCTTTCGGGTGGAGAGCAGCAACGTGTATCAGTGGCAAGAGCTTTTTCGAATGAGCCTAAAATACTTTTTGCAGATGAACCTACTGGAAATTTAGATGATGAAACAAGCAAAAAAATAGAAAGTCTTATTTTTGAATTGAACCGTGCTTTGGGTACCACTTTGGTTATGGTAACTCATGATAATGAGTTGGCAAAAAAGACCAACAAGATCATGCAATTGCGTGGTGGTAAAATGGTGAGCAGCTCCGCTACTGTTTAAGCCGGAATTCTTGTTAAAAATTCCAACCAAAACTAATGCCTCCCATATGGATGTATTCTGATCCATCAAAAAGGAGAACCTTTTCTTTATCGAACTGTAACAAATTCCATAGCGGTGTGTAGGTCATTCTGAAATTGAATGTTGCATCCTGTGGTCGATATCTATAACCCAGATTAAAAATTGTCCAAAGTGCATTGGTATTGCTTCCCGAATTTTGATTGTCTAAAACCAACTCAAATTGCTGTCCGATTCCTCCTTCAAAATGATGTCCATCAATATTTGCAAAATTAAAATTGATAATAATAGGTATGCGTATTAAATCGAATTGACGCTGCCTAGGGATGTATGCGAGTCCAACTCTACCCACCAGAAAATGAAGTTTGTAGTTCTGCAAAATACGTTCATAGCTGAGCGCATAAATTCGAGTTGGCCCTCCAATATCAAGAAGGATACTGTTTCTATACATCAATTCATCCGTTGAATCATCCTGAGCAGAAGTACTGTTGAAATGGAGCAAAAGGAAAAGGAATGGGATTAAATATTTCAATCTAAAATGAACTTTGATGTTTGGAAAAGAACGAAGATAGTGAAAGTGAAAATAATAGAGAAGTTGAAAAGAACAATGACCACAAAAGCGAAGCCCTATCTTCCCAATGTGGGCCGATAGGGCTTCGCGTCATAATCTCATGAAAAACGTGTTCTGGAATTATATATGCTTTAACTAACTAAAATTTATAACTAACTATTAAAAATGATTCAAGTTTATTGGACAATTACTTTGCCTACACTTACTGGTCTTCCTTCTGATTCGATTCTGTAAACGTAAAGTCCTGCTGGTAAATCCTCGCGGTAAATATTGAATGACTGATCATTGCCAGCAATTCGTTTTACCAGTTTTCCATTTTGATCAAACAATAAGAACTGCACATCTTTCAGCGATTCTTTACTGTCAATTTTTATAACAGCACTGTTTAAAAATGGGTTCGGATAAACCTCGATTTTGTTGACACCAGGTAGGAAGATTTCGTCGGTGCTAACGATAACGAAATCTTCCCAGTCAAGTCCACCAACGTGGTGGCATGTGGTGTCGGTTTTGGTCGGTCTTTGGAAATTAAAATAGGCGGCAGCGCTGTTCTTAATTGAAGTGCCAATAGGATTGTCCGGTTTCTGAGAAATTTTGTATTTGACAAATCCTCTGGATTCAATGCTGCCACCAGGGGGTAGATTAATATTTTCAAAGGTGAACTTCAGGATACCATTGTCATAAACTTCATACTCGAAGTCATGGCTACTCACACCCACTTGTACCGTTGAAGGATCCAAATGGTCGGAGATGGTATCCCGAATCACCACCCTGATTGCCGTGTCGATTCCTGTGTTCAGGAAATTAATGTTGTAAGATAAATCGGTTGTAGTGGCTACTTTTAAACTGTCACCATAGCCTTTGGGATAGCCTCTTTTAAAATTTGGTTTTTGGGAGGCGATAAGGATATTTTCCTGACAGTCTTTTGCCACAAAAACATCTTTATCGTCTTCAGGAAACTGAGTAAAAAACCCAGTTGAAAAATTTGAGCTGCCGTCTTCAGTGCAACCTTCGATTGCTACTGTGGGACGGCTGTTTCCGGGATGGCCGCTCGCTTGTTCTGCTATTATTCTATAGGTTTTTCCGTTTTTAGGTAATTCTTCGCTGATCAAACCACCTACCAAAAGGTCTATTGGATCTGGATTAACGAAGAGCATGATGTTGTCTTCAATGATTACATAATCCAAGCCTTCTGCTGGATCTGTAGGAGCATTTCCTGTGTTTTCGATTGTGAATTTTACATTATCACCTTCACAATCCACATTTACTTCAACGCTAGAGCCATTCCATGCTCCATTGGTTCCGCAAATTGAATCTGGGAAGATGTGTGCTTCTACACAATGTGCTTCGCCAAATACTGCATCACAAGATACTTCTACTTCAATATCAAAAGCTCCTTTTTCTTCAATGTCAATATTTCCTAAGTCGAAGGTTAAAGAGTTGCCATTGATAGCTGAAGGAGTAATATCAGAGTTTAGGTAAGACAAACCTGCGTCCAGTTCTATTTCTACATACGCTCCAGACGCAGAGATTGTCCCTCGGTTTTGGAATTCAACTTGATATATAGCATTGGTACATGCTTCTAAGTAAGGGGTAGCAACATCAACCTGTAAAGATGGACATTGGTCAAATTCTTGTACTGCAAAATTTACAGTAGTTGTATCAAAAGTATTAAAAAGGTTTAGTGTTAAATTTTCGGTGCAGGATAGCCAGTAGTCATTTGGTGTTACAACATCCAAAATATAACTTCCTGTATCTACGAGGATAGAATAATTTCCAAACTCATCAGTACTTCCGTAAAAAGTTTTTTCAGCTCCTTGACCTTTTGCTACTACAGTCCATTCTTTAAAACCATCTTCATTTCCAGCTAAATCACAATCCAGATTGGCGTCTTCAAAAACATTTCCTTGAATGTAGTGGGTGTAATATTCACATAAGCCATTTAGTTTGATTAACTGAATATCTGAATCGAAAAAGTTTAATTTTGTTCTTGAACCGACTACTATAAAACCACCGTCGTTGGTCAAGGCAATTTCTTCTGCCGAAGCTATTGTGATGGTTCCAGAAATACCAGGTCTTCCAATTTCTCTATCCGAAATACTATTTCCTTCTAATCCTTTTTTAATAATGATCGCAGAAGATTCGGCGTTACTGATATCTGTAGTAGCAGCTATAACATAAGAACCGTCTGCTGCCTGAACAACTGAAGAAGCGCTTATAGCAAGGTTATTGGAAAAATGATTAATGAAAAATTCTTGTTGATTTAAAGCCGAAAGTTTCATCAAGAATACATAAGAAACTTCAGCGGCTTCTGTTACAGTGCCTGTGATAACCAAGTCTGCTTCAACGCCTGCAGTGTTTTTACTGGTAATAATATCTGTAGCTCGGCTATCAACAATTGCATTTGGATAAGCTCCTGACCACAAAGAATCTCCCTGGGTATTAAATCTCATGATATAAGGAGCTTCTAAATCAGCGATAACTTCTGTGTAACCCGCTAGGGCGAAGTTGCCATCAGGCGTTTCTACTAGAGCAAGTGCTTCTTCTTGAGTAGTTGAGCTGCCAAAGGTGTTGGCCCAAGTGGTTTCTCCTTCACTGTCTAAGCGAACAACATAAATGTCTTTTTCACCATTGACCGTATTTCCTGTTGAAGAACCAGCGATGTAGATATCGCCATTTGCGCTTTCTACAACATCATAACCTACTTGATCACCATTCAAGTTGTCAATATTGCTATTGGTCCAAACGATGTCTCCTTTTGCAGTTGTTTTGAAAACGTAGATTGATTTTCCACCACCTACACCACAACCATTACAAGCACCAACGGTTACAAAACCACCATCTTGTGTTTCAATGATTTGGTGAACCTCTTCATTTGTTAGTAGGTCTCCGAATGTTTTTTCCCAAAGGAGTTTTCCGTTGGGATCGGTTTTGAGTAATCTTATTTCAGAGCTACCGTCAAATGAAGAGGCAATGATGAATCCTTCATCTCTGGTTTGAGTTACTGAAAAGCCTTCGTCAGAAGTCAAATCACCATAATACTCCACCCAGCCTTGTGCGTTTGTGAAAGAACTGATCGTACATAAAAGGAGTATCAGAAGGCCTGTGGCCAGCTGTTTGAACTCATTTTGTATGTATAATAGTTTTTTCACGAGATTGTTTTTTTGAAGGTGTTTAATCCTTACACTACAAATATGCAGCTGAATTGCTCTTGATTCAAAGACAAATAATAGGATTTGTTGAGCATTTATTAGTGGTTTGTTTTCTTTTATTTTTTTAGTTATTTTCATAAAATACTGATATTCAGATATTTATATTATTTCTATTTTGTGCTAAAATTGCCTTTTTGTTGAGTATTGCTTAAATTTAAGCATATGATAAAGAGTAATTTAATTCGCGTTCTTCAAACATTTAACAAAAAAGAGCTTCGAGACTTCAAAAAATGGTTACAATCTCCTTCTCATAACCAAAGAGAAGATGTAATAATTTTACTCGGATACTTGGGAGAGGACAATCGATTAGGGCAAGAAGACAAATTGGAGAAAAAATTAGTTTTCAGTCATTTGTTCCCTAATGAAACGTATAGTGACGCCAAAATGCGTCAAGTAATGTATTTTTTAATGCAAAATGTTGAACAGTTTTTGATTTTTGAAGAAGTGAGTAAAAATGAGATTTTAGTAAAAACAACACTCGCTAGGGTTTATAGAAAAAGAAAATTGGGCAAGTCCTTTGAGAAGAATTTAAAAACTGCTTCTCAATTATTAGAAGAATCCGATTTTCGGAATGAGGATTACCTTAGGAGTGATTTTGAATTAAAAACAGAGAAATATAAATTTTTATCAGAATTCAAACGCTCGGATTTTGGCTACCAACAAGTTTCAAATGCTTTAGATGTAGAATATTTGGCAAATAAATTAAAAGCCAGCTGTATTATGTTTACTCACCAGAGGGTTTATAAAACAGAGTATGAAATTGGCCTATTCGACGAGGTGGTTAATTATGTTGAAAAAAAACAACTCTTCGAAGTTCCAGCAATTGCTATGTATTACTATAGTTATAAATCAATAGTTGAAAATACTCTAACTGAACACTTTTGGAATTTAAAAGATGAGATTACAAAGTCTGGGCATTTATTCCCTAAAGAAGAGATTAGAAATATTTATGTAATTGCCTTGAATTTCTGCATCGGACAAATCAATGCAGGAAACAAAGCTTTTATTAAAGAGACATTTGCTTTGTATAAAAAAGGAATAGCAGAAGACCTTTTTGTGTTTGATGGATATCTATCAAGGTTTACCTATAAAAATATCGTTTCTGCAGGACTCAACCTTTCTGAATATGAATGGGTTTTTAACTTCATAGAAGAATACAAAGATAGATTGCGAAAAGAGTATCGAGAAAGTAATTATAAATATAATCTTGCTAAATTCTATTACGCCACAAATGAGTATGAAAAAGCACTGCAGTTTTTAATTCAGGTAGATTATGATGATCTGTTTATGAACTTGGACGCTAAGAATATGTTGATGAAAATTTACTATGAACTAGAAGAATTTACCGCATTGGATTCTCTCTTAGAAAGTTTTAAAACCTTTATTAGAAGAAAAAAAGTAATTGGTTATCATAAGTCGAACTACCAAAATATTATTAAATACATCAACAAAATTCTCAAAGTCAACCCTTACAGTAAAAAAGAGAAAGAAGCTTTAAAAATGCTAATTCAAGAAACCAATCCCCTCACAGAAAAGGAATGGCTACTGACTCAGTTGCAAAAGCTAAACTAAACTTTAACAGGATTTTAAATTTCACACTGCTCAGAAGCTGACAATTAGTATTATTTTAGCGTAGAGCAATACCGTCAAATGGCTTTGCTGCGTTTTAAAAAACAATCTGTACCTTTTTATTTAATTTGAGATAGCCCCAATACGAGATATTTATTCGAATAAAGCAATGGCAAAAAGCAAACTAAAACTGTGGTTTACGCTAATTACTATTGGGGCAATCTATGCTCCTGCTTTCGCTTATTTCGGATTAGATACACTTTATATTTGTGAAGGAGAATCTCTTCAATTAATTACTACACCCAATCAACTCACTTACGATTGGATTCCAAACACTGCTATTGATAATCCAACCATTTACAATCCTGTAGTTTCTCCATCAAGTACTACAACTTATATCGTTACACTTGAACCCAATCAAGAAGAAAATTTAGTTAGCAATGGAGAATTTTCATCTGGCAATACTGGATTCTACAGCGAATACACTTACACTCCACAAGGTACTTGGATGCAAGGGCATTATGCCATCATGACAAGCCCAACTCAATTTAATGGTGGCTTTGCTGCTTGTAATGATCATTCAGATAATACAGACAATTTAATGATGGTCATTGACGGTGCAACAGTATTGAATGAAAATGTTTGGTGTCAGAATATCAGCGTTTATCCCGAAAGAGAATATAGTTTTTCGTCTTGGGTAACAAACGTTCTTCAAGCAGCGCCGGCAATTCTTCAGTTCTCTATCAATGGAGAATTGTTAGGGGATCCTTTTACTGTGCCGGGAGTCTGTGAATGGGAAGAATTCTTTTCTACTTGGTATTCGAGTTCCTATACCCAAGCAGAAATTTGTATTACCAATCAGAATACGATTGCTTCGGGCAATGATTTTGCTTTAGATGATATCTTTTTCACTTTTGAGAATACAAGATCTGTTGACACTTTTGTCGTTGTAGTTATAGAGAATATTGAAATTCAAAAAGATACTATACTTTGCGAGAATCTTAGTTTTGAATTTGATGGAGTTCAAGTTCCTGCAGATACTGTAATGGAATTTACTTTTCAGAATTACCAAGGTTGTGATTCAGTCATCGTTTGGAATGTAGGAGCAATTGATACCTTTTATTTTGAAACAAGAATTGATACCCTTTGCCCAGGTGATATGATTGTTTATGAAGGAGCAACGATCACAAGAGATACACAAATTTGTGAGATCTTTGTCGGAGCGTTTGGCTGTGATTCTACCTATTGTTTTGTTGCCTATTTTTTGTCTGAAAATACAATTGATATTGATGCAACGTTTCCTTCCTGTGCCGGAGATATGGATGGTTCAGTAGAAGCTCAGCCTTTTGCGGGATTGCCCCCGTACAGTTATGAATGGGAGGATGGCAGTAGCGATGCAAGTAGGAATAATTTAGCAGCAGGAACTTATATTGTCACCGTCACAGATGCTAAGGGTTGTATTGCTATAAAACCTTTTGATTTAGAGAATCCGCCTCCAATAGAATTTGATGCTGAAGTACTCATGCCTTCTTGTTTTGGATATGAAGACGGGATGGTGAGCTTTGAGATAAGTGGTGGTGCACCAGATTATTTATTGGATTTTAATAATGAAGGATTGGGAGAGAATTTGCTTTTTGACAGTTTATCTGCGAATAGTTATCCGATTTACATTGAGGATGGAAACGATTGTTTTATTGATACGTTTTTTATTCTTGAAGAACCTCCCGCTATTCAGGTCATTCTTTCTCCTGATACAAGTATACAGCTTGGAGAAGAAGTGCAATTAGACGCGACCATTGTATCTTCTTTGCCGTATCAAATTGCTTGGTCACCAAGCAATGGCTTGGACTGTACAGATTGTGAAGATCCATTCACAAATACCTACGACAATCAAGCCTATGAGCTTTTGGTCTTTGACGAAAACGGTTGCTTTACAACCAATACCGTTAATGTGAATGTGGAAAAAAATTATGAAGTATATATTCCCAATGCATTTTCTCCGAATCAGGATGGAATCAATGATTATTTTGAGATTTATGCTGGGCGGGATGTTACGCTTATCACAACAGTGCGCATTTACAATCGTTGGGGATCTTTGATGTTTGAGGGCCTTAACTGTCCTCCGGAAGGGGCAGAGTGTAGGTGGGATGGGAGCTATAAGAATGGAAAGATGAATCCTGGGGTTTATGCTTATTATGTTGAAGTACAATTCTTGGATGGGACGAGTAAGTTGTTTAAAGGCGATCTTTTTATTTCCAAATAAAAAGCCCACCGATTGGCGGGCTTCTTTTTAATGTACCGTGATAATTTTATATTTTTTGAAGTTCTTTTTTACACCTAAGGTTTTGGTTATTTCATTAGTACTACATCTCCTACTATCATTTCTTTTTCTCCATTTATCAATTTGAATTCCGCCTTGTAGACAAATGTTGCGCTGCTCATTGGTTTTCCATTCCTCGTTCCATCCCAACCAAAATCTGGATTTTCCTGCGGAGGTAAATTGTTTATTTGATAAACCAATTCGCCCCATCTGGTGAATACCTGGAAAGAACTTATTTCTTCTACTTGTGGACTTGCAAAAACACTAAATACATCGTTTACTCCATCGTTGTTTGGGGAGAAAATGTTGGGAACGTAGGCGATGTCTTTGTTGTCTTTTACGTTTAAAACAACTTCATCAGAAACCGAACAATCGTGCTCGTCCATTAACGTAATGCGATACAACATCGTATTGAAAGGGCGGAGATTTAATTCCTCTACATCTGCAAAATCCTCTCCTTGAGAATTACTCCACATGATGTATTGCGGTTCGAAATTGCTTTCGAAATCTAGCATAACTTCTTCTCCTAAAACGATGTCAATGTCATCGGGAAGAGATACCAATAACTGTTGAGCAGGCTCGACAAATATTTCTTTGATGGATTCACATCCACGGCTGTCTATAATTCCTACAGCGTAATTGCCTGCGCTAAGGTTTTCAAATAAGTTGATGTCGGAATAATTTACACCGTTTAAGCTAAAGCTAAAATCATCGCCTTCACCTTCGAATTCTGTGATGCTAATACTGGCATCTTTCTCGTCATAACAAGAAGGTGAAATCGTTGCTGAACTAATAATCTGAGGAGCATCATCCATTTGCTCAAGGGAAACGGAAGTTGTTGTTTCACAACCATTTTCACCAACAGCAATTAACTGGAAATTTCCAGGATCAGAAGTGGTCAAATTTTGTTGGTTATAAACTTGACCATTTGGTGCAGTCCAGTTGAATAATTCAACATTGTCATTGGAGTTGGCGTAAAGTGTCGTTTCCGTATTGGCACAATCCAATGGTTCTACTTGAGTGCTTACAATAGGTCCAGCTTTGTCTTCAGTTGCCATAAAGCTCGTTTCTGCACTGCAACCTGTTTGTAAGTCCGTAACAGTGAATGTATACAAGCCTTCGTTTTCAATATTTAGACTTGGGGTAGTTTGGGTAATTCCTGGACCATTCCATTGGGTTTCTGGTGTTCCTAAATTTCCTTCAAAACTTCCTTCAATTGTTGCATTTGGCAATAAGCAGGTCAACGAAACATCTTGCATTGCCATGACTTCTGGTACATCGTAGAAGGTAACCGTTGGACCTTCTTTGATTACAGTACATGGACTATTTAAATCTACTAGCCCACTTATATTGTCTCCCACCACTTTGCTGATTTGATAAGCCTGTCCAGTGGTCATGAGCGCGTTTTGGAAATCAAAAATTCCGGTTTGATTTCTTGCGATAATATTTGCAGGGTTTGTCAAACTTCCATTGTGAAGTATAAATTCGAAAATATCGTTTTGGTCTAAAGTGTGAGGAGTGATAACAACCGTTTCGATACTATTGGATATACATTCTGTAATATTATCCTGACTTATAGTTCCTCCTTCAGAAAGGCAATTGGGATCAAAGCAACTGTGGAAGCCATCTACGTAGGCATACTGTGGACAATTTTCTACAGTGGATATTTCAAAGTTGTAGTTCTCTCCAGTGCTTATCGGAGCAGAGGTGAAGTTGTTAGAATTCACTGAAACTCCATTTACATTAAAAGGAGGCGTACCCATGATTTCAAAACTAACGGTATAATTAAGTCCGCTGGGACTACAAAGAGAAACCTCTTGTCCCGTTGAAATAGGAGTGCTGTTATACCATATTATTTCAAAAACAAAATTATTAATACATGGATCTGGAGAGGGAATGCTGAATTGTCCCTCATCACAAAATAGTTGCCCTTCTACTTCTTGACAATCTCCCGGGCAAACTAAAAAGCTACCTAAGTTTTGATTAATAGGAACACAAGGACATTCATGATTCCCTGAAATGATTTCAGTAAAAGGACAAGAAAAGTCTGTCGTGATTTCAAAATTATAACTTGTATTTGAAGTGAAAGATTCAGAAGTGTAAGTGCCTCCGTTGAAAGGAATATTATTGATGAAAAATGGACCATCTCCAGAGACCTCAAATGATACGGTATAGTTGTCGCCAGATGCATCGCAGTCTGTTGTCAAGTTGTTAATGCTAAGTACATCAGTAGGAATAACACTAATATCAAAAGTGAAATTGCCAATACATGGATCTGTAGAAGGAATGCTGAAACTTCCGTCTGTACAGAAACTCTGCCCTTGAACATCAACACATTCTCCATCACAAGTTGTAAAAGAACCTAAATCAACGTCCACAGGATCGCAAGGACAACTTGCATTGCCTGATATAGATTCGCTAACTGGACAAGGTCCTCCTGACTGGACAGAAACGGAATATCCATCATTGTCTTGAAAAGGGCCGATTAAATGATTGTTTCCAACCTGGCTGCCACCAACGAAAAAAGGCCCATCTCCAGAAAACTCTAAATTGACCATGTAAGTATCAGAGTTGGGATCACAGATCTCAGAAACGGTTACTGCCAAGTCGTCCTCTTCATCAATATTCTGGATTGTTACTTGGTCGAATTCAATACAGCCTCCGAAAATATCTGCAATACTAAAAGAATAGTCTCCAGGACCTAAGCCATCAATAGAAAATGCTGATCCTGATACTTGTTGTGATCCGCCAGACCAGTTGATTTCAAAAGGCCCAAAACCTCCCAAAATACTTCCGGAAATAGAACCGTTATTTTGCTCGCAGGTTGCATCTATTCCGCTAGCATTTATTGAAATGCTACATGGGATATCTACATCGACACAACCACCGTCAACTGAACAACCAATGTTAATTTCAATACATACTTCTCCTGGTATTGAGCCGAGTATTATTTCTGCGAGGTAAGGATTAGTAGGATCAACGAGAACAGTAGAGCCAGGAGGCCCTGTCCATTCAATACCAAACATTGGGTTTGGGCAAGTGGCTTCTCCTAAGCAGGTATCAGGGACGGCGTTGTTGCATGGATTGAAGGGTTCATATTCTGGATTGTCTGGAATAACCCATTCGTAGTTCAATGTTTCGCCTGGAAATCCACTTGTTGGCCCGGCTAAATAAGGTTCTTCAAATGGAGGTACCATTGGAGGAGTTGTACTGATTTTTCGAATTGTATAATCGCATACATCTCCATCAAAGCCATCAATCATGATATAGTAGATGCGTCTGAATTCTAAGCCGGTTAGTGTGAAGTTAAAATTGTTAGGAACTGCTGCGAGGTTTGGTTCACAATAAATGGGGGTTAATGCTTGAACGTCACAGGTATTTCCTACCTCAAAAGCAACGACCTGAAGTCCAGCATCTACAGTCGGAATACCAAAACAATTGTTTACTTCAATCTCTAATTCAATCGAACTAAACTCTGCCATGATCGCTAACCATTGTGTGTTTTGTAAAGTTACATCTGGACATTGTGGAAGGACATCGTTGTTAATGAATTGGAAGTCAGTATGAAATCCATACCCATCAACACTGTCTAGAAGACAATTGATAATTGGTGCATCAGAAATAGAGGAACCTGGCTCAACAGACGAGTATTGCGCATAAATGTTATTTGCAAAAAGGAAACAGAGTAAGAATATGCTTATTGAATGTCTCATGTTTAAGATATTTGCTCGCTGTTAATTAAAGTAAAACTATTTTTCCTGACCACGTTCTTTTTTCGTCTAAAATTATTGTGAAAAAGTAAATTCCTGCAGGAAGGTTTTCGGGACGAAATTCGACAATTGGTGTTGTGAAAGTTTTTTGGGAAATGATAGCGGACTGACTATTTAAAATCAATAGACTTCCTGAATCAAAAATTCTATCTTTTAAATCAAAATAAACAAGATCAGAAAAAGGGTTTGGGTAAACCGATAATTCTTCTTCATTTATTTTTGGATTCTTATTAGATGTCGTTGGATCTATTTCGACAAAATTGTTTCCGATCAAATGAAAAGTTTCGTTGGTGATAATCGGTTCGTTAAAGTCAAAATAAATTGCCGCTCTATTATTAATTGTAGTCCCTATTGGATTGTCTTTTTTCTGATCAATTTTAAATTTCACGAAACCATGAGAAGCTGCTTCATTTATATTGCTATCAGGTAAATGAATGTTATTGAAACTGAATTTTAAAATTCCTCCACTTAAAACTTCGAGATCGTAAAAATGGCTGGACGTCCCTCGGTGGAGGGTTCCCATGTCCAGCCATGAAGAGAGTGTATCCCTGATAATTATATTGAAAGCAGTATCAGTTCCTGTATTTTGGAATCGAATCAAATATTCGAGTCCGGTGTTTTGTGCCAAATAGTGTTCTTCTTGATATCCTTTAGGTTCCGCTTTTTTATCATTAGGATCGAATGATCCAATGCTTTCCTGGCACTCGATATCATCGGATGGATTGTTGTCGTCAAAAGGCAATTCTAAAACATGACCAAGGCTGTAAGGTCCTTCGCCGCAACCTTCTAAGACTACAGATGGTCGACTTAATCCAGGATGCCCAAGACTTTGCTCCATTTCAAATCGAATGGTAGAACCTCCTGGCTCGATTACAAGCAGTGTGTCTGAAAATCCGGGAAGCTGTAAGCCCCCAACGGTAAAGACGATGTGGTCTTCGATGATAATGTAAGATTGGATATTGTCCATATCATCGCCATTATTCGAAACGGTTATTAAAACAGAATCTCCTTGGCAAACACCATCAACTGCAATACTTGATCCGTCCCACAGCTCAATTCCTTCGGGCATGCAAATAGTGTCTGGTGTAATATGGGCGGAGACACAATGTGTTTCTCCTATAGTTGTACCTGCACAATTTAAGTTTGCAATAACTTGAAAGGTATTGCACTCAAATGGTTCTAAGTCATCCAGCTCGAAAAAGAAAGTATTGCCTGCTTGTGCAGACCAAGGTATGGATGAACTTAATGGATTTAAGTCAATATCAAAGTCCAATGATAGTTCAATACTGCTTGCTGGAATGGTTCCGTTGTTACAATAGGTTACAGAATAAGTATTGTCAAAACATCTTCTCAAAAAAGGAGTGGAAACATCAACAGTAAGTAAAGGACATTCGACGTTGGATTGCATTCCAAAATCAATGGTATCTCTTGTGGGTTCATTTTCGATGCTGACTAAAAGGCTGTCAATGCAGGGGTCCCAGTAGTTCAATGTTGAAATAATATGAACAAGGTAATCGCCAGTATCAACTGGAATTATGTATTCTCCATTTTCATTACTTGCGCCCAAATAATCCACCAAGCCATTGGCTGAAATGATGACATTTGGAATTCCGTTTTCATCTTCGTCTTGTATGCAATTATTATTGGAGTCAATGTAAACTACACCAGAAATACTATTGCTTAAGGAAACGCCATTGGCATTAGATTTTACAACATAAAAATCCAAACCACCTGCTCCATAACTTTGCGTATTCCCAATGAATGCAAATCCTTCTACGCTGTTTTGTAATTCGATGACTTGTTTTCCATTTTCATTTTCTAAGCCGCCAAAAGTTTTTGCCCAAATCATTGTACCATCGGGATCTGTCAAAATCGCCAGAAGATCTCTGTTGCCATCAACTTCTGTAAAGCCGGTGATTAAATAATTTCCATTGTTCAACGCAATGATATCTCTTGCTTCTTGACTTCCCGGCAAGATGTAAGATCTGACCCATTCGCCTGTACCGTCTTCTGCAGTTTTTATCAAGACTACTTCTTGTTCCATGAAAGTGTTGAGGGAGTAGCCTGCTACAATGTATCCACCACCTGCGACAGCTGCAAAGGAAAAAGCTGTTTCTGTCAATTCAGATCCGTGGCTTCTTTCGGATAACAAATTTCCTTCTTGATCAATATTTAACCAGTACGAATCTGTTTCTCCGGAACCTATACTATTGGTCAAGCCAATAGCTGTGATATTGTTATTCGAATCTGTCAGAATTTCGTATCCATTTTCTAGACCTTCTCCACCAAAATTTTTAGACCAGATTTCTTCTCCTTGTTCGTTGGCTTTGAAAATGAGTAAATCAAAATCATTGACTGGCAGATCTTGGTCATCTAATATCGTTCGAGAAATATCTCCGGTCATAAAGATGTTTCCATCAGGCGTTTCTGTAATGGATTTTGCATTAATGGAATCTGTGGAAGAATACTGTAAGAATATCTCAGAACCTGAAGGATCGATTTTTAGAATGGAAGCAAAAGAAATATCCTCATTGTTTATCGCAGTAGAAGCGATTAAAAAATTTCCATCAGAAGATTGAATGATATCTTGACCAAAGTCACTATACGTATCAAGGCCATAGGTTTGTTCCCATTGAACAGAACCATCCATGTCGATTTTTACAGCATAAATATCTTGCTGGTTATTAAAGGAATTGCTGCTGCCTACGAGAATGAAGCCTCCATCCGATGTCTCTAATATAGCTTCGCATACATCAGCACCGGTTTCTCCATAAGTCTTTTCCCAATATTGAGCATTCAAAAAAGAATGACTCAGGATCATGATGATTCCAATTAGTAAAAGAGAATGTAGGTTTTGACGTATCACGTGGATGTATTTAAATTTTTCTAAATTAATCAAAAGCGTTTGAATTCAGGTTTTCTTTTGACCGTATTTCCGCTTTGTATACTCAAAATCATAAATTTCTTCTCTTTTTTCAAAAACAAAAAATCATAATTCTCGAATAAATTATATATTTTTAACACTGTAACCTATTGGTAATGAGTGTTTATTGGTTTTAATTCTCGGAGAGTTTAAATGAAGAATCAGAAAATTTTCGAACTTTTATCCAGCTTTAGTGCACCAGAACTAAGGGAATTGACGGATTACATTAATTCCCCAGTCCATAATAAGCATGAAAAAGTCATTTCATTATTCGATTACTATCGGCCTCTTTTAGGGAAAAGTGAATTTAAAATTGAAAAGGAAGCCTTGTTTTACCATTTTTTTCCTGAGGAAGATTATGATTGGCAGAAAATCCATTACCTCAATTCTTATCTGGTTAAAATAGTGGAAGACTATATTTCCTGGAAGAATTGGAAAGAGCAGAATCGCATTCAACAATATTATTTAGCGAAAGCCTATCAGGATAAAGGAATGGAGAAATCTTTTGATCGGGTTGTTACCAAAATACAATTGAATCTCAATAACAATCCATTGCGAGATGCGCTCTTTTTCAGAGAAAACTATTTGGTAGAGTGGGAGTCAAGTCATTTTTCAATAAAAAAAGGAAAAGTCCAAAACCTGAATTTGCAAAACTTATCAGATTCTCTTGATTTGTCTTTTATTGCAGAAAAAATTAAAATGGCTTGTTTGTTATTGAGTCACCAAGCGGTGTCAAAGACTGACTACGAAACGGGCCTCTTGGATCCTCTTCTTTCCACTTTGGATGCTGGCCATTATTTGGATCAACCTGCAATCGCTATATATTACTACGCTTATAAATCTTTAAAAAATCCGGAGGACGATCTTTTCTTTCAAAAACTAAAAGACTTGGTCAAAGAAGAAATTCAATTGTTCTCGAGGGAAGAAGCAACAGATATATATAGGCTGGCCATTAATAATTGTATAAGAAGAATTAATCTTGGTAAAAAGGAATACATCGGTGAAGTATTTGATTTGTATAAGTCGGGATTGAAAGAAGAAGTTTATTTGAATGAGGGGCAGATGCCGCTCCGTACTTACAGTAATATAATAGGAAGTGGTTTGAGGCTGAAAGAGTTTGACTGGGTGTTTAAATTTATTTACGATTATAAAGAATACTTGCCCAAGAAATCCAGAGAACCCTTTTTTAGTTACAACCTAGCAAAGTATTATTTTGAATTGAAAGATTATAAGAAAGCAATGCAATTGCTTTTACAAATGGAGTACGATGACTTGCTTCATAACTTGACTGCCAAAACCATGCTTGCTCAAATGTATTATGAACTTTCTGAATGGACAACTTTAGATAATTTATTAAGCAGTTTTAAAATTTACATTTATAGAAAAAAGGTATTGGGTTATCACAAGGAGAATTATTTGAAATTTATTTCCTTCACACAGAAACTCATACAGGTGAACCGTTATGACAAAGAACAAGTTGCCAAGCTAAAAAGTGAAATTTTAAATACTAAAATTACTGCGGAGAAAGAGTGGCTTTTGCTACAGGTGTAGATAAGGGAGTTAATAAACATATTACAAGGGCTGAGCATTGAAAATTGAAAAGGCTCGGTGGTGTTTGCTCTAATAAAAAGGAGGTTGCCCCAACTGGTGAGACAACCCCTTCCGACAAAAAATATTATTTTATTTATTTTTGAGATCCCAAAACAGAACCCATATAAGCACGATTCATCATCGCGATATTTGTAATGGAAATTTCCTTTGGACAATCTGCTTCACAAGCTGCGGTATTACTACAAGCTCCAAATCCCTCTTCATCCATTTGATTGACCATGCTTTGTACTCTTGTTTTATGTTCTACTTCTCCTTGCGGCAACAACCCTAAGTGGGCAATTTTAGCGGCAGTAAATAACATAGCTGAACCATTCGGACAGGCCGCCACACAAGCTCCACATCCAATGCAAGTAGCGGCATCAAATGCCTGACCAGCTAGATCTTTTTCTATTGCAATAGAGTTGCCATCTTGTGCTTGTCCTGTGTTTACAGAAATGTAACCTCCTGCCTGTATGATGCGATCAAAAGAAGTTCTATCAACTACTAAATCTTTTATGATTGGAAACGATTTTGCCCGCCAAGGTTCTATCGTAATGGTTTCTCCGTCTTTGAAGTAACGCATATGTAGTTGGCAAGTTGTTGTTCCAGAATTTGGTCCGTGAGGACGGCCATTGATGACCATGTTGCAGGATCCGCAAATTCCTTCTCTACAATCGTGTTCGAATGCGATTGGTGTTTTCTTTTCCGCCAACAAGCCTTCATTCAACACGTCCATCATCTCCAAAAAAGACATATGCTCATCCGCTTCTACTTGATGGGTTTCAAAACGTCCTGGTTCATTAGCTCCATTTTGTCTCCAAACTTTTAATGTCAATTTCATTTTATAAAGTTTTAAATGCAAGACAGTCTTGCGAATTAGTAGTTATTTATATGAACGCGTTTTCAATTCTACGTTTTCAAATTTCAATTCTTCTTTGTGTAGAATAGGTTCTGTATCGTCCCATTCCCACGCAGAAACATAAGCGTAATCTTCGTCGTTTCTTTTCGCTTCTCCCTCAGGGCTTTTGTATTCTTCTCTAAAGTGTCCACCACAAGATTCGTTGCGATCTAAAGCGTCAAGGATCATCGTTTCACCCATTTCTAGAAAATCTGCAACACGGCCAGCCTTTTCTAATTCAGGATTGAATTCTTCTGCAGTTCCTGGTACGAATACATCACTCCAGAATTCTGCTCGAAGATCACGGACCATCTGTCTTGCTTTTTTAAGGCCTTCTGCATTTCTTGACATCCCGCAATATTCCCACATGATCTTTCCTAGTCTTCTATGGAAACTCTCAACGGTATGATTTCCTTTTATGGAAAGTATTTTTTCTAGCTTATCTTTCGTGTTCTTTTCTGCTTCCGCAAACTCTGGTGCGTCTGTACTGATTTTTGGTGTTCGAATTTCATTAGAAAGAAATTGTCCAATCGTATAAGGCAGTACAAAATAGCCATCTGCCAATCCTTGCATTAGAGCCGAAGCTCCAAGTCTATTGGCACCGTGGTCAGAAAAGTTTGCTTCACCAGCTGCAAAAAGCCCTGGTACATTGGTTTCTAAATTATAATCTACCCAAAGGCCACCCATTGTGTAGTGAACTGCAGGATAAATTTTCATTGGTAAAATGTAAGGATTTTCACCAGTGATTTTTTCATACATTTCAAAGAGATTACCATATTTGGCAGCGATAACTTCAGTACCTAATTCTTTGATTTTTGCAGCACTAGGATTGTGGATGTTTTGAGAATGCGCAGCACTTGTTCCATAGCGAATTATAGCTGAGGAGAAATCTAGAAATACTGCCAATCCAGTTTTGTTAACACCATGACCTTCATCACAGGCAATCTTTGCTGCACGCGATGCTACATCCCGAGGAACAAGGTTACCAAATGCAGGATATCTTCTTTCTAAGTAATAATCTCTATCTCCTTCAGGAATGTCGTTTCCGGTTTTCTTTCCTTCCCGGATAGCCATTACGTCTTCTTTCATTTTAGGAACCCAAACTCGTCCGTCATTTCTTAAAGACTCTGACATCAAGGTAAGTTTGGATTGATATTCACCAGAAACTGGAATACAAGTTGGATGGATTTGCGTGTAGCAAGGATTCGCCATATAGGCACCCCGTTTGACAGCTCTCCAAGCAGCGGTTACGTTAGAACCCATTGCATTGGTAGATAAGTAAAAAACGTTTCCGTAACCTCCACTAGCCAATACAACTGAATGTGCGCCAAACCTTTCTAGCTTTCCAGTCAATAAATTTCTTGCGATAATTCCTCTTGCTTTGCCATCAATTTTTACAAGATCCAACATTTCATGTCGGTTGAACATTTCTACATTACCCAAAGAAATTTGTCTGGATAAAGATTGATATGCACCAAGTAATAATTGTTGGCCAGTTTGACCTCTTGCATAAAAGGTTCTTGATACCTGCACACCTCCAAAGGAACGGTTGGCCAATAATCCACCATATTCTCTTGCAAAAGGTACACCCTGAGCAACAGCTTGGTCAATAATGTTTCGACTTACTTCTGCGAGTCTATGAACATTAGATTCTCTTGAACGGTAATCACCGCCTTTAATCGTATCGTAAAATAAACGATAGACAGAGTCTCCGTCATTTTGATAATTTTTTGCAGCATTGATTCCCCCTTGGGCAGCAATACTGTGTGCTCTTCTTGGACTATCGTGGAATGTAAAACATTTTACCTTGTATCCAAGTTCTGCTAAAGTTGCAGCAGCAGCAGCACCTGCTAGACCTGTACCTACAACAATGACTTCAATTCTTCTTTTATTATTAGGGGCAACCAAATTCATGGTAGAGCGGTACTTCGTCCACTTTTCGTCTAGATTGCCTTTTGGTTCGTTTGCGTTAAGCGCCATGAGTATGAATTTAGATCCAGATAATTATTTACTAAAAAAGTGAGCTAGAGGAATAATTACAAAGCCCAAAGGAATTAAAATTGCATATGCTTTTCCTAAAAAATGAATTGCAGGAGTGTATTTGCGATGGTTTAAACCCAAAGTTTGAAATGCACTTTGAAACCCATGCCATAGGTGCATTGCAAGCACAATCTGGCCGATCACATATACTACTACAAGAATAGGGTTGCTAAATGCTAGAGAAACTCTTGAGTACAAATCTTTCACTTGCATATCTACTCCGTCATAACTGACCATTGCAAGTGTATCTGTAAATTTCATTTTAAACCAAAAGTCTCCCATATGTATACATAAGAAAGCCAAGATTAAAGTTCCTAATAATGCCATCTTTGTTCCACTACTGGAAGTTTTTGCATTAGAAGAAACTGCGTATTTTGATCCTTTTGCTCCTCTGTTTTTTATTGCTAAAGCAATTCCTTGAATAGTATGTAAGAGGATGAAAAAGTACAAACCGTACGAGGTTGTCTTAATAAAAGGATTATTGGTCATAAAATAGGCGTAGGTATTGAACGACTCTCCTTGGTCATTAGCAAGAAGTTGAAGATTACCAGCCAAATGAACAACCAGGAATGTGATCAGGAATAAACCTGTTAAACTCATGATCAATTTTTGCCCGATTGATGAGGTAAGAAACTTTAGAAACCAACTCATATTCTGCGTTTTGATTTAATTGATTACAAATCTATTTATTTAATGTTACAAGACCAACACCAGTTTTGTGGAATGGGGGTAGAATAATTATTTAGAATGATTCTAATTTCTAATATGTGGTGAATTATGACGTTATGGTCACAGTTCTGGGCTTTTGGGAAGGAAACTTTGGTCTCGAAGGCTTTAGTTTCCCAGTAATCTTTGTGCTTTTATAAACGTTTACCTTAGTAATTAGCTCATTGATGAGGACTAAAGCGTACTTTTAGGCTCTTTTTAGAATAAAAATGAAAGAATTTACAAGTAATGAAGAAAGATCAGAAGTCTGCATTTAAGGAATTTTTGAAAGTTTTCCCGAAAATAGATTTGCCATTGACCTTGACAGAGGAAAGCCAAATAGAGTTTTCCAGGCATAATTTGCCGATAAGGGAAGAACTTACCCATGATTTTATTATTGCTCACGATAAGTCTTTAGATGAATTCACAGAGTATGTCCCTTGCTTCAGATTGAAAAACACAGAGAAATTTCATGCAATAGTCTTTTGGAAAGCGGCTTTGATGAATTACGAATATGTCTTAGTAACCTTTACTGATAAAGGAGAGTTAATAAGTAAAAGGATAATTGCGGGAACTAAATCTATGGAAGGTTCGTTAGTCAGATCAGTTGCCACAATAGATGAAGACTGGGTTGTACATGTAGTTGGTGGAGTGGCAGATAATAAAGATCAAAAATTCGAGGCTTCCAATAGCCAATCCTTTACTTTCGAAATACTCGCCAACGGACAAATAATCATGTCCGATTAATTTCCAATCTTCTTTCCTGTTGGAAGAAGTTGTTTAAAAATAGATAGATGAACTAATTGCAATCCATTGATTTTCAATACTTCAGCTAATTTTGTTTTCCGTAGCTTTGGCTACGCAAAAAAAATGGAGCTTCGTCTTGAAAATCAAGCATCTACAATTAGCCTCAACCTCCATTTTTGAACAACTTCGGCTTATAAATTATTAGAAACGAAAAACTTTTATGGTTAAGAAAAAGAAAAAATCCAGAGGTAATAAACTTACTTCTGCACAATTAAAACATCAAATAGTGAGTCTGTTAAAAGCGACTCCTAAAAAAAGATATTACGCCAAGCAGGTTATTAAAAAATTAGATATCGATAATAACGTAGATTCTGTTGAATATGCAATGGACAAACTTTCCAAGGAAGGAGTTCTTTTTCATGTTGACGGAAAATATAAATACGATAAATTTCAAGGGAAGAAACAGACGAAAAGACCTACTGGTTCGGTGAAAGGAAAAGTAGATATGATACGTTCTGGAGCAGCATATATTGCGGTTGAAGAAATGGATGAAGATGTATATGTTCCTGCGAAATTTCTCAAAGGAGCTTTGAACAATGATATAGTGGAAGTAGAGATCATGTACAGTCCAGGTCGTAGAAAACCGGAAGGCAAGGTGATCAACATTGTAGAGAGAGATCGGATGCATTTCCTAGGCACGCTTAATAAAACCAACCGATTCAATGTCGTCAGACCTTTGCAAGCAGAAATTGATTTGAAAATTTTTGTTGAAGAGGAAAAACTGAATGGAGCAGAAGACGGAGATCGAGTTGTAGTGAAAATTACAAAGTGGTCCAACAATCCAAAACACAATCCTATTGGTATCATAACTTCCGTGCTCGGCAAAGAAGGAGGAAACGATATGGAAATGCAATCCATTTTAATTAATGCTGGTTTTGATATTGGGTTTCCGGACGAAGTAATTGAAGAATCAGAAAACTTGAGCACCGAGATTACAGAAGAAGAAATTGGACGAAGAAGAGATATGAGAGGTGTAACAACCTTTACAATTGATCCTCTAACGGCTAAAGATTTTGATGATGCCTTGTCCGTTCAGTATTTGGAAAATAATGAGATTGAAATAGGCATTCATATTGCTGATGTTTCGCATTATATAAAACCGGGAACGGAAATGGATAAAGAGGCGTACCAACGGTCTACCTCTGTGTATCTAGTTGATAGGGTAGCTCCAATGTTGCCTGAAAAATTATCGAATGGACTTTGTTCCCTTAGACCCAATGAAGACAAATGTACTTTCTCCGCTGTTTTTACTTTTGATGAAAAATTCAAAGTAAAAGGAAGATGGTTTGGTAAAACAATGACTCATTCTGATCGGAGATTCACTTATGAAGAAGCGCAAGAAATTTTAGAATCAGGTGAAGGAGCTTTTGGAGACGAGTTGAAAAAGCTGAACGAAATCGCTTACAAATTGCGGAAAGAGAAATTCAAGAATGGTGCAATTTCTTTTGAATCAGATGAAGTGAAATTTAAATTGGACGAAGATGGTGTTCCGATTGAAGTTTATTCGAAGGAGAGAAAGGATGCACATATGTTGGTGGAGGATTTTATGCTTTTGGCGAATAAGGAAGTTGCAAAATTCATTCACAACAAGGAAAAAGGAAAAGAAATACCATTTGTATATAGGGTCCATGATTTACCCAATCCTGATAAATTAGGAGAGTTTGTTCGCTTTGCCATTACGCTTGGATTCAAAGGAATGGATATTCAAACACCGCAGAAAACAGCAGATTCTTTTAACAAATTAGCGAAGGCGGCGAAAACCGACGAAACGCTAAAAATGCTAGAACCAATTGCTATTCGAACAATGTCTAAGGCCGCTTATACAACGGACAACATTGGGCATTATGGTTTAGGGTTTGATTTCTACAGTCACTTTACTTCTCCTATTCGCCGGTACTCTGATGTGCTGGTTCATCGAATTCTAGAACAAAATTTGGAAAGTACTTTTCGTGTAGACAAAGAGCAATTGGAGATGAAGTGCAAACACATTTCTTCTCAAGAAAGAAAAGCAATGGGAGCAGAGCGCGAATCCATAAAATTCAAACAAGTCGAGTTTATTTCCCGCTTTATTGGCCAAGAATTTCCAGGACACGTTTCAGGAATGATTGATAGAGGAATTTTTGTTGAGTTGGATGAAAGTAAAGCAGAAGGTCTGATTGGCTTCGATCGATTTGATGATGTGTTTGATGTTGAAGAAGGACGATTAAAGGCAGTTGGAAGGACGACTGGTAAAATCTTTAAAATGGGAGATTCAGTACGGGTTAAAATCTTAGAAACAGATCTAGATACTCGTCAAATTGAAATGGAAATTATAGAAGATTAATTAGTAGTAATTTTCAGTTCGAGGCAAAAGTTTTGTCTGAAAAAGATAATTGTTTTTCCTCGAACTGAATCTGGGCTTCCCAGGGAAATGCTTTTGCTAAAGCTTCTGTTGGAAACCATTTTTTTTCATTTTCACTAACAAAAATGAAAAGCCCTTCTGGATCGCCAGCTGCACAGAATTGTTTTAGGTTGCCCGAAAATTTTGGAAGCTGATAATTTTCGCTCACTATTTTAAAGCAGTTTCCAACATCGCTAGTCGGGATTCCAATCTCATTTATTCCAATAATACTTTCCACTTCGAAATGGTCGCCGACAGAAGCTTTGTAACTTTTGTGAGCGATGAATTCACCAATATTTCCAGCAGGATCTAAAAAATAAATCGCTCTTGCATTCCAGTGATTGTGTTCGATAATATTGAGTTTGGTGTCAGGATCTAACAACAAATCTATTTTGGATTGGTAGTAAGCATAGGCTTGTTCAAAATGCTGGAGGGCAATATGAATGGCATAATGATATTGTGAATCCTCCTTCGAGTGAGCAAAAGTAAATTCGGTGCCGCCACATTGAAAAGTGAAGAAATGTTTTTCACTTTTCAGAATTGGAAAAGCTAAAATAGTACAATAGAAATGTTTCAACTCTTCCAGCTTTGAAGTATAAAACTTTAAAGTTTTTATCAACATAAAATTGATTATTCTGTTTTGGCTAGTCTTTTTTCTCTTCGAGCTTCTTGGAAATTAAAAAACAGAAACAAACCAATTCCAATCATAATAAAAACATCGGCAAAATTAAACACACCAGTTCGCAAGGTACCAATCCCCATGTTCATAAAGTCTATGACTTTTCCGTATGCAAGTCTATCTGCAATATTACTAATTCCGCCGCCTAAGATCATCGCCATTGCAAACCGTTGGGGATAAGTCATTTCTTTAGAAAAGAAGGTATAACCAAGTAAGACGGTCAGCATTATCACTGGAAAAATTTTCAATAATAACAAATGCCAGATCGAAGATAAGTCTGATCCCATACTCAAGAAAGCACCTTCATTTTGTGTGTACAATAATCGGAAGGTATCGCCCATGTAAGACTGCACTTCTCTATGCATAAATTCCTTCTTGGCCATTTGCTTTGTCTGTTGGTCACATCCGATTACGGTTAGAATACAAAATGCCAACAAAGCTGCTTTTCCCCAACTCATTTTCATCAAACTCATTTTTAAATTTTTCAAATTATAATGTTCAAAATTTTGGGATCAGTAAATCTGATTTAATAAATATGGAAACTAAAAATCAGCGATCTACAAATTTTGTGATCTTAGTATTCCACCTTATCATCCTTCGCGCCCCACTTATCGAAAACAACTTGAGCCTCATCTCTAAGTAACTGGCTGGTTTCAATTTGTCGGTCTTCTATGGGCAATGGAATCTCTTTGTACAGAAAGTCATCATCGAAGTCAATTGCTGCGGCATCTTCACGGCTACATGCAAAAAATATTTTTTCAGGTCTTGCCCAATAAATTGCTCCCAAGCACATAGGACAAGGTTCGCAAGAAGTGTATACAATGCAACCAGTAAGTTGAAAATCATTCAAATTTTTACAAGCTGCTCTAATCGCAACGACCTCTGCATGGGCCGTTGGATCATTGGTAGAAGTTACTCTGTTATTTCCTTGCCCGACAATTTTACCATCTTTTACAATTACACATCCAAATGGTCCACCTTCGTTATTTTCCATCCCTTGTTTCGAAAGTTGGATAGCAGCTCTCATAAACTCTTTATGTTCGTTATTCATTTTTACATTTTAATGGCGATATTAAAAACCCGGACAAAATTAATAGATTTATGGCGGCTAGCACAAAAAGCCTACTATCTTTATTGGAAGTTGTTTTAAATACAAGCACTTACCACTAATTTCAAGCTTTATTTTACCACAACTTTATAAAATTAACAGAATCTAAACCAAGATGGAACCATTTTTTACAAACGATGCAGTAGTTTTCGGCTTTTTAATGCTTGCCCTGGCCTTTGTTTTCTATACTTCTCACCTCGAAAACGCAGGTTGGAAAAAGTTTTATACCTATGTACCAACCCTTTTGTTGTGTTATTTTTTGCCTGCAATATTGCATTGGCCTTTGGGTTTGGTTTCTACGGAGTGGTTCGATCCTTCTTTTATGGATTTTTTGAATCAAAAAGGAATGGTTCTGCCAGATGACAATATGTCTTTCGGTCAAATAAAATATTACCTGGACACGAATGGAGTCGCTGAGCAAGAGTACAAATCATTTATAAAACATTCCAGTTTATACTTTGTCGCATCTCGTTATTTACTTCCTGCAAGTTTGGTTTTGCTATGTCTGAGTATTGATTTTAAAGGAATCATGAATCTTGGACCAAAGGCATTGATCATGTTTTTTGCAGCAACATTCGGCGTGATTATCGGAGGTCCGATAGCTTTGCTTACTGTATTGTATGTTGCTCCAGAAGGATTTTTCCAAGCTTCACCGGATGAAATATGGAGAGGGCTTGCAACTGTGGCAGGAAGTTGGATTGGTGGTGGAGCCAATCAAACGGCAATGAAAGAGATCTTTGAAGTGAAAAGTATTTTTACAACGATGGTCGTTGTTGATATTTTAGTTGCCAATATTTGGTTGGGCTTTTTATTGTATGGTGTAAATATTTCAGATCGTTTGGATAGATGGTTGAAAGCAGATTCAAGTGCGATTGAGGAATTAAAAGACAAGGTTGCTAACTACAGAGCAAGCATCGAAGAAATGCCGACCACTAGGACTTTGTTTATTATGATGGGAATTACTTTTGGTGCGGTCGGATTTTCCCATTTAGGAGCGGATATCGTATCTGGATTCATGAAAGAATATAAAGAAACGCTAGCTGACCTTCGCTTGAATTCATTGACCAGCCATTTTTTCTGGTTGGTGGTTTTTTCTACAACGATTGGTTTAATCTTGTCTTTTACGAAAGCTAGAAAAATGGAAGGAATCGGTGCCTCAAGATGGGGGAGTATTTTTATTTATGTCTTGGTCGCAACGATTGGAATGCATATGAATATTGGGGATGTATTTAATAACCTTGGTTTGTTTGCTGTTGGTTTGCTATGGATAATAATTCATGTTGCCGTATTATTGATCACTGCAAAAATAATTAGAGCACCCTTCTTTTTTGTTGCGGTGGGATCACAGGCAAATATTGGTGGAGCTGCATCTGCGCCTATTGTCGCTGCCGCTTTTAGTCCAAGTTTAGCACCTGTTGGTGTATTGATGGCTGTGCTTGGATATGCATTGGGAACCTACGGTGCAATTGTTTGTGCTTACTTGATGCAAGCTGTTGTAGTCGGATAATTTTCTTGAAAAAAAACTAAAAAAAGGTGATTTACAATTTTTGTAAATCACCTTTTTTATTACTGAACTTGAATGCTTTTTAATTAAACTTTTGTAATCAAGTCCATCACTAATTTTGCAGGAAGGCTCGGACAAATGCCTTTCATTTCTTTTACTAACAAGGATTTGTTTAATGCTTTGTCTGTAGCTTTTTCCTTTTTTACTTTAGCGCAGGCAATTGCTTTTTTGAATTCGGCTTCAACCTTCGGTGCCATTTCTTGAAATTTTGCACTCTGGCCCGACTCGGCAAAAGATTTCATTTCGCTGTCAAGTTGTTTTGAATTACTTGAACATTGGCAATAAGATTCTGCTAGTGAGGTGTAATTTACTTCTGACGCAGAAGCTTCAATGGGATCTTCAATCCCTAATTTTTTTAATTCCTCCTTTGTGGCTTCTTGGATGTCAATTTGCTGTTGCTTTTTAGCTTGAACTTCTTCAGCTGTAGGGGTGGAGGGTTGAGTCTGTACGACATCAGGTTTGCTTGTTTCAGTACTATTTCCGCAAGCTAAAAATAACAATACGGCTAAAGCAGCCAAAATCATTTTGTGGGTCTGTCTAAATGTTTTCATCTTATTTATTTTATTCTATCCTATTATAAACACATTAATATCAAAGATCGGTTAAGACCTATTGAGTCCAAAAACGCAATTGAGAGTTAGCAAATATTGGTCATATGTTGTAGATCGGTTTGGGGGAAGTTCAAACCAGCTCATACAAAGATTCGGGTTAAGACTGAAAGACTAAGCTTTCTACTTATTTCTACAACTTAATTCTCCAAAGATAGTTTCATTTGGCGTCAGAAGAAACGATTTTTTTGTTAATACAGGCTTATTTGATTAAAAAACAGGCTTTTATTAAGGAAATTGCCACATATCATTGCACTTTTAACTGCCTAGCTTTCTATTGTCTTTTATATAATTATAAAATTCTCAATCAAACGAGCTAAAAATTCTTTCCTATTTAATATTTACTATGAAAAGAGGTGTTTTTATGCGAAATTTACATAAATATAAATTTTTTATTGAAAAATTTGCATCAAAAGGCCTTTGGTTTTATATTTGTAATAACAAAAGCATATAGGAATTGCTAAAGTGTAATTCTTCTGCTAATAATGTGAGGTGACGAAACAGGCAGACGTGTCCTCTTGTCTCGAGGATGGGGAATCTAGGATAAACGTAGTATAAATCTTGCTTGCAAGATGTGGGTTGACCACTAAGTCTGATTTATCAGAATTGTACTATGGCTAACTACCCCGTGAAGGTTCGATTCCTTCTCTCACAGCTAATTTTTTTTCTGAAATAAAAAAGGCTTATTTCAAACACAACAATGTGAGGTGACGAAACAGGCAGACGTGTCCTCTTGTCTCGAGGATGGGGAATCTAGGATAAACGTAGTATAAATCTTGCTTGCAAGAGTGGGTTGACCACTAAATCTGATTTATCAGAATTGTACTATGGCTAACTACCCCGTGAAGGTTCGATTCCTTCTCTCACAGCTAAAATCTCTCTCTTATTAAAAACAGGTGTCCGATATTTCGAACACCTGTTTTTTTATTTCTAAGTAGCAATTCTGTGAATTACTATCATACAGATTTTTTCTAAATCATCAAAGGTTTATTCTACCATTGTCAATTTTAGCATATTGGTACGGTGTCTTCTATGCAAAGGCATACTACCAGTATTGACGATTACTTCTCCAGCTTTGATTCGACCTTTATCTTTCAGAATTTGTACAACGTCAGCAATCGTTTCATCGGTTGTAGAGAACTTGTCATAATAGTAGCAACGTACTCCCCATACGAGGTTGAGAATTGCTAGCATATGCGTTTGCTCTGAAAACATATAAATTTCTGAATCTGGCCTATAAGAAGATACTTTAAATGCAGTATATCCTGAGCTTGTCATTCCGATAATGGCTTTGGCCCCAATGTCTTCTGCTACTTTTGCTGCATTAAAACAGATCGCATCAGAATAAAAAGTTCTTGATTTCTTATTCGGTTTTGGACGCCTTCCTTTAATACTGAAAAGTTCTTCGGCTTCCAAAATAATTTTATTCATCGCCTCTACAACTTTCACAGGGTGAAGACCCACAGAAGTTTCTCCACTTAACATTACTGCATCTGTACCATCTAAAACAGCATTGGCTACGTCTGTAATTTCAGCTCTTGTAGGAATAGGCTGTTTGATCATACTGTCCATCATATGCGTTGCAACGATAACCGGACGAGCCCACTGAATACATTTGTTGATGATAAGTTTTTGGAGCAAAGGCAGTTTTTCGATAGGCATTTCAATTCCTAAATCTCCTCTTGCAACCATGATTCCATTGGAAGCCTTGATGATTTTGTCAAGATTGTCAATTGCTTCAGGCTTTTCAATCTTAGCAATAATTTTTGCTTGGTGATTTTTAGCCTCTACTTTTTTGCGAAGATCTTTTATGTCTTTAGCCGTTCTGACAAAAGAAAGTGCAATCCAGTGAATAGGTTGAGTTAAAATAAATTTTAAATCTTTTTCATCTTTAGGTGTCAAAGAAGGAAGAGAAATTTTAGTGTTTGGTAAATTAACTCCTTTGTTCGAAGACAAGGTTCCACCATACAAAACTTTTAATTTTACTTTGTCTTTTTTATTCGAACTGATCACTTCGAAAACTAATTTTCCATCATCCACCATTACGCGTTCACCTACGGTAACATCTTTTGCAAATTGAGCATAGCTCATATAAATTTGCTTCATGTTGCCAACGCACTTTTTATTTACAAAAGTAAGGACATCTCCAGGCTTTAATTCTAGTGCATTGTTTTCGATTTCACCCACTCTCAGCTTAGGTCCTTGCAAATCACAAAGGATGCTAATATGGAGATTGTACTTCTCGTTAATGTAAGTAACATGATTGATCACTTCTTGATGATCCTGGTGAGTTCCATGTGAAAAATTGAGCCTAAAGCAATCTACACCTGCTTTTATCAATTCCAATAAATTTTCATAAGAACTACAAGCTGGACCTACTGTAGCCAGAATCTTTGTGTTTTGTTGATCGACGATTTCGATGGATTGCCTCTTAATCGTTTTTTTGACGGCCTTCTTTACGCTCCTCTTGGCTACTTTTACTTTTGCTTTTGACATGTGTTATTGTTGTATTAAATCTTTGGAAAAGACCTAAATTTTTACTATAATCTAGAAATTCAGAAAGAATTGGATATTATTTGGCATATTGAACTAGTGACGAACATAGTGTATTTATTACACAAAATACAATAAAAAGTACATTTCTATAGTAAAATTCCGATGTTTAAAAAGCATTGAATTGTATTATATTATTAGGAATTTAAACATAAAAATGAACTTTTACTACTAGTGTACGTCATTCTCATTCAATAGATCGTCAGTTAGATGACTATTCTGAAAAGAATTTACTGTAAAAAAGAAAGAAAAACTTTGGTTATCCATTTACTTATCTTTTATTTTGCAGTGCATTTGTAAACCGCTGATCTAAATAAGCAAGAAGCTATAGGGATCAGCTAAATTGGACTCAATTATGTCAAACATTGCTGAAAGAGTAAACAAAATTATCGTCGACAAACTAGGTGTTGACGAAACTGAAGTAACTGCGGAAGCAAGCTTCACTAACGATTTGGGAGCAGATTCATTGGATACTGTCGAATTAATCATGGAATTTGAAAAAGAATTTGATATTTCAATTCCTGATGAACAAGCAGAAACTATCCAAACTGTAGGAGATGCGGTTAAATACTTATCTTCTCAAGTAGAAGCTTAACTTAACATTTCTGGCAAGTAATTTTAAACTGCCTTGTAGATTAAAAAAAAACCACAAACCAGGACATCATACTGGTTTGTGGTTTTATTTTTGAATTTTGTCGGCCTTCAATACCTTTTTGTGAATTGATATTTCTAATTTGTAAGCCACTAAGGATTAATACTTAATAGATCCTCATTTCAAAACACAAAGAAATAAATAGAGCTTTTTAAATAGCTTTCATTTATATATCAAAGGCCAACTTCTAAGTAATAATATGAGAAGAGTTGTTGTTACAGGCATTGGAGCTTTGACTCCAATAGGAAATACAAGAGAAGAATACCTCAAAGGGTTACAAAATGGAATAAGTGGTGCGAATGAAATTACGCACTTCGATGCTAGTCTTTTCAAAACTCGCTTTGCTTGCGAATTAAAAGAATTCGAAGTCACAGACTTTATCAACCGAAAAGAAGCGAGAAGAATTGACCCTTTTAGTCAATACGCTCTTGTATCTGCTAAGGAAGCAATGGAAGACAGTGGGCTTGACCCGAATTCAATTGATTTAGATAGAGCGGGAGTAATTTGGGGTTCGGGTATCGGAGGATTTGAAACACTTGAATCTGAGATTACACAATTTGCTAAAGGAAATGGCACACCAAGATATAGTCCATTTTTGATTCCTCGTTTGATTTCAGATATTGCAGCAGGCCATATTTCAATGATGTATGGATTTAGAGGAGTTAATTATGCAACGGTTTCTGCTTGCGCATCTTCTACTCATGCAATTGGAAATTCATTTGACCTGATTCGACTAGGAAGGCAAAATATAATGATTACTGGTGGTTCAGAAGCAGCAGTAACTTGTGCAGGAATCGGTGGATTTAATGCGATGAAAGCATTGTCTACAAGAAACGATGATTATAAAACAGCTTCCCGTCCTTTTGATGCAGACCGTGATGGTTTCGTGTTAGGTGAAGGAGCCGGAGCTTTGATTTTAGAAGAATATGAACATGCCGTTAAGCGCGGTGCTAAGATATACGCTGAGGTCTGTGGAAGCGGTGCCACCGCAGATGCTCATCACATAACTGCTCCACATCCGGAAGGCCTGGGAGCAAGAAATGTAATGAAAATGGCACTTTCTGATGCAAAAATGAACCCCGAAGAGATTGATTACGTAAACGTTCATGGTACTTCGACTCCTTTAGGAGATATTGCAGAAGTAAAAGCCATTACGAAGGTTTTTGGTGATCATGCTTATAATTTGAATATAAGCTCTACAAAATCTATGACCGGCCATTTATTAGGCGCGGCTGGAGCAATTGAGGCCATCGCTTCAATTTTTGCAGTACAACATGATTTTGTACCACCAACGATCAACCATTTTACGGATGATGAAAACCTGAATCCGAAATTGAATTTTACGTTTAATCAAGCACAGGAACGAAAAGTAAACGCTGTTTTAAGCAACACCTTTGGATTTGGAGGTCATAATGCTTCGATCATCGTCAAGAAATTTACCAACTAATAAGGTACTCCGTATAGTTGAATTAAATCATTCAATGAACTAGCTACGACCATACGAAGTACTGGTAGTTTTTCTTCTCCGACGAGCATTGAAATTGAACCTTTAGCCCTCAGTTTCATTTTGACAAAATCTCAACGTGTTGTTATTTATTCATATAATGCTATTCAAGTTATTTGCTTGAATGGTTATAACAACTTTTTGTTTTGAGATTAATATTTAGATTTTACAATTATTATTTTTCTCCTGATAAAAATTTTGCCAGACGACTTAGATCCTTACTAGGGTTTACGCCTGTCAACATTTCTATCTTTAAGTTGGCATTTTACCACAAGTCAACTGCCTCGGAGAAAATTTACTCCATTCAAAGCAACGAACGTCTAGAATATCTAGGTGATGCCGTACTAGGAACCATCGTAGCGGAATATTTATTTAAAAAATATCCCAATAGCAATGAAGGTTTTCTAACCAAAATGCGCTCTAAAATTGTCAAGCGTCAATCGCTCAATCAAGTTGCAGACAAGATGGGTTTGGATGTCTTCCTTAATCAATACAACAGCACGCGCTTAAGTCGTTCGATGCTGGGTAATGCTTTGGAAGCTTTGGTAGGTGCAGTCTATCTGGAATGTGGTTACCGCAAAACCAAACACTATGTTATCAATAAGATTTTGAGAGGATACCTTGATATCCACGAACTGGAATCTTTTGATGACAATTATAAAAGCCAACTCTTGGAATGGTGCCAAAAAAATGGGCAATCTGTTACCTATAAAATGTTAGCAAAGTATAAGTTTGAAAAGCGAGATAGATTCAAAGTAGCCGTTATGATTGATGGTAAAAAACTCGCAACAGCTGATGATTTTAATAAGAAATCAGCAGAACAAACTGCCTCAGAAAAAGCGATGAAAATACTTGGGATAACATCGGCAGATGTCGGTTCTAATGATGTCGTAAACGGCAATGCTAACGCAGATGCTTCTAAAAAAAGAAAAACCAGTCAGAAAGCTGAATC
>CALIAG010000125.1 GCA_938041325.1 uncultured Saprospiraceae bacterium
CTCCATGGCCTTTACATCTCGTTCTTCTTTAGAAATGCCTTTGAACTTCAATGCCATACCCACATTTTCTAAAACCGTCATCCAAGGTAAAGAAGAGTATTGTTGAAATACCATACTGACCCGATTGTCCTTACTCACCGGTTTTTCATTGACCAATATTTTTCCCGCTGTCGGCTGTTGCAAACCTGCTATGTATCTTAAGATCGTAGATTTTCCAGATCCCGACATCCCCAGAATCACGACAAATTGTCCTTGAGCAGGTTTGTCCTGAACGATAAAATCAAGACCTTCTATGATCTTTATTTTTCCAGAATCATAGTACTGGTTGATTCCTCTGAGTTCAACTATATTTTTTTGATTAGGATCGTCTACAAACAAAGACATATATTTTATTTAAGGTGTTATTTAGATTTTTAGACTGTTAGACGTTAGATGGTTAGACTTTTAGATGTTAGACTTTTAGACTTTAGACTTTTAGATGTTAGACGTTGGATTTTTAGTCTAACTCTCTAGAAGTCTTTTAGTCTAGCGTCTTTTAGTCTAACTCTCTAGAAGTCTTTTAGTCTAACAGTCTAGACTAGCTCCTACTCGTTGCTCTGAATATTTTAAATTCTCCGTATAGAATAAACAAGACTCCAGCCATCACCATGATCGGGACAGCTGCTCCCCATAACCAACTCGTATTGGTTAAAAAAGCGGAGATGATCAAGCCTAAAAACAAGATGCCAAAGACCATTGCAATCCCGTATTGAGATTCCTTTAATCCATCTGGTCGCATGCTCATATATTTATGCGGAAATAACCTTCTGTCTATAAAAACGAAAATTCTATCTTGTATAAATCCAATTGCTATAAAGCAAAGTAAAATGGCGAACACTTTTTCCGTTTGTCCTGTTTTACTACTTGTCCAAATCAAGCGTCCAAGTCCTTTAGTAGAATTTAAGAGTTCTGCTATAATGATATACGTCCATGATATTGCGGTCAAAACTCTGATGTCATCAATCATCCTGGATAGAACAGAAGGAATGTAAACGTTCGTTATCGTTTGCCAGTCTGTTGCTCCTAATGTAAAAACTGTTTTCAAATAAACATCTTTTACTTCATTGACTCTTTGCACCACAACGGGGATTAAATAGACCATAATCCCAAAAGTCAAAAAGGCAATTTTCATATTGTCTCCTGTCCCAAATCCTGCCATAAAAATCCCAATCAACGCCGTCAAAGGTAAAAATCGTATGGCTTCTACTTGTTTGGAAAACAATCCTCTAAATAAAGGAAATAGTCCTAAAACGAATCCAATGGGAATAGAGATCATCAATGCCCAAAAGTAGCCTCTGAGATTTAACCAGATGGAATACCATGCATTGTTGAGTAGTTTGTCTTGATTAAAAAGTTTAGGAAAAGCGGCGAAAGTCGCAGTTGGTGTAGGAATAATAGGATATACTTTTTTGAATTCGGTGGCATTGGCAAATGCGATGGAATCCAACCTGCTTAGGGAATCAATCCTAATTAAAGTAAGCGAATCTGCTCCAATCGAAGAAGGCAATTCTTGTTGCTCTAAAGACACAGGGATCTGCTGGCTTTTCATTTCTGCAACCAGCCACCACAACAATAAAAAAATGACCAAGCCTATCAAACCTAATATTAAGGTTTGCGATTTCGAAAGTTCTCCGCGGAGGGAAAATAAGGACATGTAATTTCAGTTGGTTAAGAAGGTACTAAGCGGGAAAACCAAAGGTCTTCCCGCTTAGTAAAACTATAATGGTTTGAAAAGATAGACTAATCTGGAACCAATTCGAAATCGGTTCTTCTGTTTTTACTTCTTCCTTCATCCGTATTGTTAGAAGCAACCGGCTTGTCTGGTCCATTACCTAGTACAACAAAACGGTTGCGAGGCATGCCGTGCTCTGAAACTAAGTAAGCAACTACAGCTTCTGCTCTTTTCAAAGACAATCTTTTATTGGAATCATAGTTTCCAGTATTGTCTGTATTTCCTTGAACTCTAATTCTTGAATTCGCAAACGATTTTGCAATATCTACAAATTCTTTATCGATTATGTATTTCGCATTATCATCTAACTTATATTCTGCAGTCCGGAAACTAATACTAACCGCTTTTGTTGCGATTGCATCTTTTGTTTCGTCTGCTTTTTTAACAGCTGCAAATACTTTCTGACCTTCAGAAGCATGTTGAGCACCAGATAATTTACTGTTCTTTGCTAATTCTGTATACTTGATTAATCTCCAGTTTGGAACTTTTCCTTCAATATAGCCTAAGTCTCGATATACGTTTGTCATGTTGCTATACAATTGCTCACCTGTAGTTCCATTGTAGTTTGGATTAAGACCGAAGAAGTCTTTGTTATCTCCATCTGTACAAAGTCTAACGTTGTTAATCGCATCCAGAGTCATTCCTTCATCGAAACCATCGAAAGCTTCTGCTAAAATCTTAGCCGCTTTTCTTTTGTTGCTTTCATTACTATTGATTTCAGCTGCTCCTCTCATCCAACCTTCATAAAGGTCATTCAATTCTTTTTGGTGGGTATCTACATATCCTTTCTTAGCAACAAAAACGTCTGCAATAATATGTGAAGCTGATTTTGTACTTTCTAATATTCTTGATCCAGCTACTGATTGCACGCAATCCGCATCGTCTGGACTCCAAACAACTGCTGCATCTACTGCTTGAGATTTGAATGCTTGAGCAGCATCGATCGCATTTGCTTGTGGTACGATTTGTACATCTTTAGTCGATAATCCACCTGCATTTAATAACCAAATCAGAAAGGAATGAGAAGGTGTCAATTCTGCGACAGCTATTTTCTTTCCTTTTAAATCAGATACTTTTGTAATTCCTCTTCGCACTACTACAGCATCTCCTCCACGTGACCAGTCCGCTTGGAAAACGACTACTGGATTGTATTGAGCTAAACCGCCTGCTTCAGTTGGAAAGGCATCGATTGTTGACCAAAGTAAATTGACTTCATCATTTTTAAAAGCGGCACGTGAAGCTTCGAAATCATCAAGGATTTGAAATTCTACTTTTAAACCATAGTCTTTATAAAAACGAGATTGCTTCGTTGCACCGAAACCTTCATTAAAATATTGTCCTCCAGCATATCCTCCCCAGGTTACTACACCTATTCGAATTACATCGTCTCCTTTGAAATCGGATTTAGTAGATGGTGTAACGGTGTTAGAAGGGCCGGTATTCGGATCTGCATTGGTTGCATTTTTGGTTTCTTCTACCAGTTCTTGACCGACATCAGTTTTTTCAAGAAAATATTTGCCTGCAAAGAATACAGCGGCAACAATTATCAGTGTAATTACAAATTTGGAAAAAGTTGTTAAACGTTGAGCCATGATTATTGTGTTCTGTGAAAATGGTTTCTATTTTTAAAATGACAAAAGAAATCTCATAACTTAAGTTCAGCTATTGGGATTTCTTTTGAAAGAATTATTTGCAAAGTTGAGAATAACTTTGATTAATCAAAGAAAGTATCGTATTGATTTCTATGGTTTTCTGCTCGAATTGGGTTTTCGACTGGTCTATTGAGGTCTAAAACGTCTTCTTCGTTATTTGCTTGGGTGATTAAATCATCTTTTTCACCACCTAAAATGAGTGAAACACCTTCTCTTTCCCATTTTTCAAGCATTTTCATGCCTTCTTCTTCAAATACCCCGTTTTGCAAATCAACAGATTCCATAAAGTTGGCGGACATTTCCATAAAACGCTCCATTTCCCCCACTTTGTTGGCTACATCGTCGGTAACCGCTTCCATGGCCTGATCAAACATCGCACGTTTGTCAGGATCCCCACTAATTACACTCATCGCGGATTTCATCGCAGAGTTAGAAGCTCGAATGGCTTTTCTTTCTTGTTCTTTTATATCAACTTGGTCTTTTATGTCCTCGGCAAGAATTTCTGAGTTTTCATACATCTTCGTGAGGACTCGATAAAGCACCTCCATCTTTTTGTATAAATCTTCCAGTCGAACATTGGATTCTTTCAAACGTCCAGCTTTTCTGGATTTCAAAATCATCACATTTTGCTTCTTCTTTTCTCTTGCTTTACTGGCCAATGTCAAGTTGCTTTCGATTTGTCTTCTATTGTTTACGATCAACTCTTTCAGCTTTTGCATCTGTCCTCTAAGCTGGTTGATTTGGCGGTTCATCTTGCGAAGATTGTCTTTTAAGTCATCGACATAAGATTTCAAAATACCAATTGGATCCATTTGAATGAATAATCCAGTAACCCATCTCATCAAAGATTTGTACATATACCCTACAAGGTTCCGAACTTTAGGATCCAAAGCCATATAAACAATTGCTGCCAAAACCATTAAGGCTATCACAAGACCTATAGTTGTCTGCAATGCTAATAAAATTGGTCCTAAGAATGCCGATAAGAATAAACCTCCACCAATTAGACCTGCTGCCAATACAATTGCTCCAGTAACACCTTCCGGTTTAGACCAAAATGATTTTTTTCCTGAATTACTTGCCATAAAATTCTATACGTTATGATTAGACTTTTTGCTAAACGATTAGTTTCAAGCCTATTGTTTTGTTTAAAATCAAGTGGAAAGGCAAAGATATTTAGCCTTAACTTAATCTTTAGTTATTTCTAATAAAATTATTTTAAATATTTCTTCATGTTCTCAACATCTACTAAAATCTGATTTATAACCATTTTATAGGATGCTTCAAAGTCATTTTTAGTCTGTTGTA
>CALIAG010000126.1 GCA_938041325.1 uncultured Saprospiraceae bacterium
GGAACTTTGTTTGGGTCACCGCTGAGATGGGTATCTTTTCCATAAAATGCAACGTAGACTGCATCGTTCTTAACCCCTACATCAGCCAACAAATCTTTGAGTCTTATCCCTGTCCATGATGCACAGGCTACAGCTCCGAGCCCCCATTGATTTCCTTTGGCAGGAGGATTGAACTCTTTGCGTCCATTTCCGCCACATTCTAGTGTCAATTGATAAGAATGAGATTTAAATTTTGATTTTAGATCGGCAATAGAATAAGACTTTTGAGAAAGAGCTGATTCTCCTTCAACGGTTAATGTCCATGTCTCTGTATTAATGTTTTCTTTTTGTGGAGGAATACCGTTGTTTCTAACAAAGAACTTATCACCCGGTGTAATCCTATCTACTAATAAATGTGGTGGAGCTTCTGCATTGATAGGACGATCATTTAAAATGATCAGCTCTGGATCTTTTCCAGGCAATGTGTTTGTATCGAAAAAATTCTTGAATTTGCTTTTCGAATAAAAAGGTTGAATCTTAAAAAACAAACTTCCTACCAAGCCCATTGTACCTATTGAAAGAAAATTACGACGAGAGGCTTCCTTCTTGGAAGTTGGGTCATCTAATGCAATTTTTGATTTCAATTTGGAATATATATTTCTAAGCATGCCTTTAAGGTAAGTAAGTTATTTAAATCCCAAAAATAATGGAATCCCAATATTTTACTAATCTACTTTGGAAATAAAATAGGCCTTTAAGGCTGAATAGCTGTAAAATGATTCAGATAAGAATAGTAAGGTTGAAATGTGAAATGAAATCGGATTAACTAGAAGCAGACTGCCTTATACCTTGCGCTTTTCTTTTAGCAAGCTTAGAGTAGTCTTTCTTTTTAGAAGTACTAAAAAGATCTATCCAAGAAAAGAATACATGACCGAAAACTTGTACAGATTCGACAGCGTTTTCAATTATTTTTGGTTCTCTCATTTTTGTTTGTTTATAAAGTAAAATTAGTCCAGCTCAGGGGAGAGAATTTCTAGAACACCATAAATATACACTTTTTCACATAAAATTATATAATAAAGATATTCTTTATTCCACTCGAATTAGCTCAAAAAACAATTGATTGATAACATCATCTAAATTCAGCAGATAATCACTTAAATATGCTTAAAAGTAATTTTAAATATATCTTTGCACCTTTGAAAAAAGTTATAAATGCCATTAATTAAAAGCTCTACTTTTCCTAAACCTCCCTTTTACCTCTTCAATGGCCATTTGGAGACCTTTTATTCTCCCCTCTTTCGGAAAGTAAAAGGAGTCACCTATAAAAGAGAACGTTTCACCTTGTCTGACGGCGATTTTATTGATTTAGATTGGGTCAAAAATGATCAGGATAAGCTGATTATTTTGACACATGGATTAGAAGGAAACTCTGATCGACATTATATCAAAGGAATGGCAAAGTTATTTGGCTCAAAAGGCTATGATATTTTGGCTTGGAACTGTAGGTCTTGCAGTGGGGAGATGAACTTAAAACTTCGTTTGTACAATCATGGTGAGATTAGTGATATAGGAGAGTTAATTGATTATGCTTTGGAAAACGAGCGATACAAGACAGTGGTCTTGGCCGGTTTTAGTATGGGCGGCTCCATTAGTTTGAAATATTTGGGTGTAAAAGGTAAAAATGTTCCCAGCCAGATCAAAGCAGGGATTGCGTTTTCAACGCCAGTTGACCTTCATACAAGTGTAGCGCTGTTGGATGAGCCTCAATCTAAGGTGTATAGAAATCGATTTATGAAAATGCTTCGACCAAAGATTGAGTACAAAGCGCATAAATTCCCCGGAGTCTTGGATTTAAATAATTTTAATAAAATCAAAAAGTGGGAAGATTTTGACAATTATTTTTCCGCTCCTTTGAATGGCTATAAAAATGCAACTGATTTCTATACGCAAGCATCGTGCATCAATTATATTGAAGGAATTCAAGTTCCTACGCTATTGGTAAATTCTCTAAATGATCCTATTCTTACTCCTCAATGCTTTCCTTATGAAATGGCTAAAAGCCATCATTATCTCCATTTCGAAGCACCAGCGTATGGCGGCCATGTAGCTTATCATGTGCCTCGCCAGGAGCATTCTTGGGCAGAATATCGTTCTTTGGAATTTGTAAATGAGGTCCTAGAATCTTGAAGAAAGGTTCCAGTTTAGTGGAAATTTAGTAAATTTTTGGGTCAAAAAAATATTTGCAAATAAATTACATTATTTCATTAATTTGATGTAATTTCGTTTCCAACCAAAAAATTAAACATTGAGAATACTTCACTTTTCAGATACCCATCTAGGCTATAATGACTTAGATAAAATTGGTCCAAACGGAGTTAATTTACGGGAACAGGATTTCTATAATGTCTTTGAAACAATCATAGACAAAGCGATTGAACTGAAGCCTGATCTTGTTATTCATTCTGGTGATTTCTTCCATCGTCCTTCTCCTCCCAACCGGCCAATGATATTTGCTTTGGCTCAATTAAGTCGACTCAACAAGGCCAAAATTCCAATCGTTCTTATTGCTGGTAACCACGAAACGCCTAAAACCGTTTTTACAAGTCCCATTTTGGAGGCTTTTAAAAGTTTGGATGGTGTCTACCCTATTTTCAATCAAGTGTATGAGACTTTTGAATTTGGAGAGCTGGTTGTTCATGGCTTGCCTCATATTAATGATGATCAATTGTTGCTTTTGGAAATGGATAAGATCAATCCGGTAAAAGATAAGTTTAACGTTATTTTGCTCCATACTTCTATTGGGAAGAATTACATTATGGAAGAGTTTGGTGAAAAATTGTATCCGCCAAGTAGAATGGAATTGTTGAACCAATTTGATTATGTCGCCTTGGGTCATTGGCACAATTATCAAAAAGTTTCGAAGCTAGAAACGGCATGGTACTGTGGCGCACCAGAAAGGATGGCAGAAACAGAGATCGGGAAAGAAAAAGGCTATTGTTTATTGACTTTGGAAAAAGGCAAGAAATGTGTCCCAGAATTTCATTCCGTTCCTACCCGAAACTGGTTTAAAATTGAAATTAAGGATTGTAAGAAAAAGTCATTGGATGTTATAGAAAAAGAAATTAAAGACCAAGCGGCTGAATTGGAACTGGAAGGTTCACTATTGTCTTTATTTCTGAAAGATATTGAATCGCTTCAATCTTTGGCCATTTCCAATAAAATGATTCGAGATTGGATGCCCGACCCTATCCACATACATACAAAGCGTTCGTTTGTGTCTTCTCATGAATTAGATTTTCAAAATCCAACTGGCCAAGAAAGCTTGAATAGCTTGCTCAAAGATTTCATCCACAATGAATTGGAAGATAAATCTCGGGCTAAAGAATTGAATGAAAAGGCTCAATATTATTTTGATTTATTTGAAAGCGGCGAATACAAAAACAGATGATACTAAGATCATTAAATCTAGAAAATTTTAAGCAATACGATCAGCTCCAAATTGAATTTAGAGATGGTTTAACGGGTATTGTTGGTAAAAACGGAGCTGGGAAGTCTACTCTTTTCGAAGCAGTATTGATCTGTTTTTTCGGTTCATCGAATACCGATAAGGAATATTACAAATCAGCTTTTGCAGATGCTAAAGCCAAAGTAAAATTGGAATTGGTTTTTGAAATCAATAATCAAACCTATCAACTGGTTCGAGAATTCAGAGGAAAAGTGCTCACCCATCATGCGAATCTCTATGATGCCCAAAAGAATTTATTGGCTACTTCCGCGAGTGCAGTCAATAATCAGATAGCTGAGATTATCGGAATGGACAAGGAAGCTTTTACCCGTTCTATTTTTTCTGGTCAAAAAGAATTGGGCATTTTATCCAGTACCCGTGGAGAAGAAAGGAAGAAGATGGTCCGCAAAATGACTGGGCTGAACAAATTGGATAAAATTCAAAAACTTATCCGAGAGGATAGAAATAGTTTTAAAAGACAAATTGAAGGTCAAGAAGCCTTGCTTTTGTCTGCAGAAGAAGTAAAAGAAAGTAAAAAAGTTGAGAAGGAAGCCAAAGAAGTATTGGCTAATAAAAATAAGGAATTAAAAAAACTAATGGCTTCTTTTAAAACAAAGAATGAAGCCTATTTGAAGCATAAATCTTCTTACGACAGTCTCTCAGAAAGCTCTAAACTTTTCAACTCAATTTCTACTCAAATTGGAAGAGGGGAAGAAAAAGTAATTGCTTATAAGAAAGAATTGGAACAAAAACTTGCAGAAGAAAAGAATCTGGTTCTTTTGCAAAAGGACATTAAAACAAAAGCACCACAGATTAAAAAATTCGAAGCGCAAAAAAAAGAACTGTCTTTTCAAAATCAAATTCAGGAAAAATACAATCGTAAAGTTGAATTAGAAAATAAAAAAATAGGATACGCAGAAAGGTTAGCGGAAATTCAGAAAAATATTAAAACACTAGAAAAAGTGTTGGCTCCTCAAAAGGAATTGGAAGATAAAGTCAAAGCTTTTGATAAAAAAGTACATGAACAAACTTCGCTTGTTACTCATCTTCAAGTTAACATCAAAGACCTAAGACAGGCGCAGGGACGAATTCAAGGTAAGATTGATGTCAGACAGAAACAGCTTCGTGATATTGAAAAAATAGGTAAGGAAGCGGATTGTCCGACTTGCCTACAACCTTTGATTCATAGTTATGATCAAACGCTTGAAAAACTAAATGCTGAAATCGCTAGTTACGAGAAAGAACATATCCTTGCCTTGGACAAGCAAGTTAGAGAAGCCGAACAAAAACAAGAAGCCGCACAAAAGCAACTAGACAAGGTTCGCAAGGAAGAAGGTATTTTAAAAATTGAGTTGAGTAAGCTGGTTGAAAAGCAAAAAGAAATCAACGCTCAAGGAGAAGCCTTGGAAAAAGGTCAACAGATGGTGAAAGACATTGATCAACAAATAGCTGCTTTGGGCAAACTCAAATACAATCCTGCTGATCACGAAAAACTCAGAACGACGGTAAGTGCATTCGAACCGGAATATCTCAGCTATAATATAAGTGTTGCAAAAGTCGCTCAACTTGATTCTATTCGTAAAAGCATGGAGGAAATTAAAGCCGGTGTAAAATCTGGTGAAACATGGATCGCTTCTCAAAATAAGGAATTGAAAAAACTTAAGTTTTCTCCTCAACAATTTGCGGAAGCCAAATCCGTCATGGATAATTTGGAAGAAGAGAAAGAAGTACTCAGGAATCAGAAAGAGGAATTAGAGCAAAGCAAGAACAAAATTCAAAATCAAATCGTCCGTTTGGAAGAAACCATGGATGGCCAAAATAAAATCAAAGCGGCCATCGCTACCAAACGAGCGGACTACCAACAGCTCAATTCGCTTGATGGAATATTTCAAGGATTCAACACTTATGTTCTGGAACGCATCAAACCGACGATCACCCAACATGCCGGATCACTTTTCAATCGAATCACCAAAGGTCGGTATGAAGGAATTCATGTGGACAATAACTTTGAATTTCAAATATATGATGATGGAAGCTACTACCCTATTAGCCGTTTTTCTGGCGGTGAGATAGATTTGGCGAATCTTTGCTTGCGCATTGGAATCAGCAAAGCCATCAGTGAACTGTCTGGATCAAGCTATAGCATTAGTTTTCTTGGATTTGATGAAATCTTTGGAAGTCAGGATGAAGGGCGAAGAATGGAGATCATGTATGCGCTGGATCATTTGAAAGAACAATATCGTCAAATTTACATCATCTCACATATAGACGAGGTTCAGGATCATTTTGAGCATATTTTGCAGGTGAGTAAGGAAGGAGAAGGTAGCCGAGTGAGTTGGGTGTAGAAAAGGAAACCAATAGGTTACAGTTTTTGAAAGTTGATTTGCGCTTATTTGAAAAAATGAAACATAAAATCCTTTTAATATTATTTCTCTTTTTAAATGTGATACCAATGTTTTCACAAGAACTTACTGAGAAAAGTCTTTTGGCAGAAATGAATAAAAGACTTCCTCAGAAAAAATTGCTTGGTTCGTATTTACCGCATAAAGGACTGAGCAAATTAGCTGAGTTAAATAAACGTGACGATTTTAATATCGAAGACATTGGTTTTTTTATAGAATATGGACTTAGCTTTTCTCCAGCCCCTTTTGATATTATTCCTTTCGGGTACACTGGTGGTGATGGTTGCTATTTTGCCTTTCTAACAGATTTTGGATACCATAAAAATTTAGAAGATTGTCCAATTGTTTTTATTAGTCCTACAGACTTTAATGTCAAAAAACCAGCATGGGCTAATATTTTGTTTGCTAAGAATTTTGAAGATTTTCTAAGTCTTATGATTCAAATTAACTTTGTTGATATTATAAGGTTTGAAGACTTGAGTACTTTGAATTTTAGTGAAAAGATAAAAGAAATTCATGCAGAGTTGGATCATTTTCCTAAAACCACCCAGTCTAGAAAATCCACAATTCAAATAATCCGAGAAAACTTTAAACTCAATAAGATTCCAAATCTGAATGACTACTTCACTGATTTGAAATGTGAAAGAGAATCCATAAATTTCTTAATACTAAAAGATGCAATTAATTTAGAATTATTGAGTATCGATAGGCCAATTGAAAAACTGAGTGCTAAACTAAATAGCAATGAATTGAAAGACTGGCTTAATAGAGTAAATCTAAATTCAAGATTAGCCTTTTATAGAGAATCTCCATACATTTATCAATATTGGAAAAATGATTATATCGAAATATTAAAAACGATAAAAAAACAACTAAAAGAAGATGGCTTTCAAAGAGAAGTTGATGTTTTAGAGGAGGAAATTCGGTACACCATGTTGAGTCAAAAATATAGGGAAATTAGGAAGAAAAAAATTAGAGATAAGGATTAAGAAAACGAAAAAGCGATTCTATTTTCCATTCCCAAGTCTTTATTTATAACATTAGCTTCGCCGTTTTCATCCATTACTTTCAATAAAAATTCCCTTTCCACCTCATTCTTTTCTAATTTCCACCCTAAATAATCGAATTCCCATCGTCAATTGTCGAATAATCAATGAATCTTTATATTTTTAGTATAATTTGATTGTTATATAGGAGACAGCTTACACGTCTCTAACTATTTAAAATATGAGATACTTTAATCTTTATTGTTTACTTTTCTTAATAAGTGCGATGAACCTTTCTGCACAGGAGGGAACAAGCTCGGAAGAATACCGTTATTTAAGTAAAGGATATGGTTATCAAATAGAAATGGGTTTAGATGCTCAAAAAGAAGGGTATCAACTCAAAGAAGTTTGGAAAAATGAAAAGGAAGGAGTAACAATCGTAGGGATGTTTAGTGAAAATGAAAAAGCGCCAAGAGCTTTGGTAGCAGCATTCAACAAAGCAAATACCAATTCAAAACCCATTTATATCTGCATTCCGAATGCCGCAAGTTCCAAAGATATTTTGAATCAATACAATCTAGTAAAGGAAAGCGAAATAGGATTTGAAAATCGCCGCAAATTGGATGATTCTTTAAGACGGATGTTGTTTGAGAATTTAGGCACAGAACAAAATGCTCCTCAGGTCGTAAGTACTATTCCCATAAGTTATGAAATGCCTCATCAACCAAGGCTGGTTGCTAAAGGAATAAATACGAAACCAAAAGTGGATACCTTGTCCTCTACGTTAAAAGTCATCTCCCCAAGAAAAGAAAAAGCTGCGAATCAGGGTTTTGTGAACCCGACTTTGAGTTATGAGTTGGCACCTCGGAATGTAGAAGATTGGCCAGCTTTTAAAAAAGTGATTGGTACAAGAGGAATGGTGAATATAAAAGTATGTGTTGACAAAACTGGTTCGGTTAGTTCTGCAAAGTTCACCCAAAAAGGTTCTACAATTTTGAATACTGAATTGATCAACTTAATCGTTGAGAATGCAAAAGAAATTCAGTTTGAAGAAGCAGAAGAGGTGAACCAATGTGGAACTGTTTTATACAAACTTAATTTCTAGGTTTTTAATTACACTATAATTTTAATTACACTTTAACATTATTATAAAAGAGCAAAAAAACGAATGAGTAACAATTTGAAAAAAATATTTGGAGACAATCACGGATTGGATAACAAAAGTGTAGACTTCTTGGTTGGTGCATTGGAGAAAAACAATCTGCCAGGCTTTGACTACATTGAATTCAAACAATCTTTGGCTGCTTTGTCTGCAATGAGTATGGATGAAGCAACAGCTTTCAAATCAGCTTTTGCTACGGCATCCACAGTGGGTTTGACCAAAGACAAATTGATCGAAACGGCCAATCATTATAAGAAAGTATTGCTGAACGAACGGAGTCAATTTGACAATGCGCTTCAAAAGCAAAAGCATCAGAAAGTGGATGGCAAGATGAAAGAAGTGGAAAAACTGAAAGCCCAAATTGATCAATACAAACAAAAAATCGCCCAATTAGAAGAACAAATTGGCAAAAACCAGAAAGTAATCGATAATGCAGATGCGCAGATGAATGAATCAAAAGCGAAAATTGAGGAAACTCAGCAAAATTTTGAACACACTCACCAAAGTATTATCAATCAGATCAACAAAGATGTAGATAACATTAATACTTATTTGTAATTTCGGATTTTAGAACTTAAAGAAAACAAAAATATCATGGCTGATTTCCAACCACTCGATACTGATAAATTTAAACAAAAATCCTTTTGGCAAAAACCAGAAGGTGTTACTGGAACTGTTGTACTCGTCGCTGCATTGGCAGGGATAGGGTTTATTTTATTCAACTTTGGAGCAGCAATACTAGGAATGTTGACGACCACCATTGGGATCGTTGCTTCTTTATTGGTCTTAGCGGCCATCGTTTATATGGTGCTGGATCCCAAAATGCGGAACCTTGTCGGCTATGGCTACAAAAGCATCATGAGAGCAATTACAGGGATGTTTGTAACGATCGACCCAATTGGTATTTTGAAAAATTATGTGGATGACCTGACCGATAACCTCAGAAAGATGAGCAAGCAAATCGGAGAAATCAAAGGCC
>CALIAG010000127.1 GCA_938041325.1 uncultured Saprospiraceae bacterium
TAGAGCTTGGATTGAATTCGCAGTTGGGCCAGTAATTAATATTTTTTTATCCTTTGAAATAGGTAAAATGTTTTTATCATTTTTCAATAAAGTCATTGAAGCTTTAGCAGCATTAAAAGCAACTTGTTCAAATTTTTCCCCACCGTAATCCGGGAAGTTTTTATCCTTTGGTATCGCTTCTTCAAACAGACCCAGTTTGATTTTTAATTTTAAAATCCGAGTCACAGCTTCATCAATTCTGGACATCGGTATCTTTCCTTCTTCTACCAATTCTCTTAATAAAACCGGAAATTTCAAATCAACGGGAACCATACTCATGTCGATTCCTGCATTGATAGCAATAGCAATTGCCTCTTTGTAATCTTTAGCAACTCGATGACGAGAATATAAGAAGATAATATCTTCCCAATCCGAAACAGCAAGTCCTTCAAATCCCAATTCATTTCGCAATAAGTCGATTAATATTTTTGGATTGGCATGCACCGGAATACCATTTAGTTCTCCAGAATTGATCATGATCGTATTCGCACCTGCATCAATAGCTGCTTGAAACGAAGGAAGGAAATATTCTCGCATTTGTCTTTCATGGATGTATACGGGGGATCGATCTTTTCCACTAAAGGGCAAGCTATATCCTAAAAAATGCTTCATGCATGAAGCTACTTTGTTTTTCTTTGTGATATCGTCATCGCTGTATCCTTTTACGGTTGCTTCTCCCATTTTAGAAACTAAGTGTACATCTTCCCCATAAGTTTCCCACAATCTTGACCAACGTCGATCACGACCTACATCAAGGATAGGAGAGAAGTTCCAAGGGATGAAACAAGCTTTGGTTTCATAGGCACAAATTTCGGCAGCGTCGTAAGCAAAGGTCGGATCCCATGTGGCGGCGATTCCAATCTGCTGCGGAAATAAAGTAGATCCAGCTGAATAGTTGGCTCCATGCACTGCATCTATACCATATAATACTGGTATGCCACTTGCTTTTTTATTAACGGCATAATCCTGAATTGTCGTGATAATTTCTCTCCATTTATCAACGGTATATTCATGACCTCCGCAATTTAAAATAGAACCGACACGCAGGTCTACCAAAACTTCTTGTAGTTTTTTCGGATCAAAGGTATTGGGCTTTTTTAAGTTGTAAGGGCTTCCTTCGGAGAGCATATCAATAGACAATTGTGTCATTTCTCCACACTTATCTTTTAAATCCATTTTAGCTAAAATCTCTTCAACTTTCTTATCGATATCGTTTTCACCTTGATAAACTTTACCTGCCAATGAGGAGTTGTCGACATGACACCCACATACAAAAAAGGCGAGGATTGTAAAAGCAAAAAAGCGAGTGAGGAACTTATTCATCTTTAGTTTTAAATTTAATTTTTTTGAAAAACACGAATATAATCAACAATCATTTCCTGAGGAAATTCTGTAGTCTGATCGGGATTGCCTGGCCAATTTCCGCCAATGGCAACATTAAATAGGAAAAAGAAATCTTGGTTGAATGGATAAGGTTTGCCATCCAGAGTAGTTGGGTCTATTTCGTAATAAACAATATCATCGACATACCAAGCAATTCTGTTGAGGTCCCAAAGTAAAGTGAAAACATGGAATTCCTCATCAAAAGTGTTCGGAGCAATAGAAAAAGATTCCCCTTTGAACGAATTGTTTGGAAAGTCATCACCATAATGTATTGTCCCATGGACGATGGAAGGAAAATGTCCAACCAGTTCCATGATATCTATCTCACCACATTGTGGCCAGCCGATTTCGCCAAAATTGGCACCCAGCATCCATAGCGCAGGCCAAATGCCTTGCGTTTTAGGGATCTTCGCTCGGATGTCAATTCTACCGAATTTGAATTCTTTTTTATCTCTAGTGATCATGCGAGCTGAAGTGTACTGCCGGCCCACCCAAGGTACGTTGGTTGCGTGAATAACCAAGTTGCCATCTTGAATAGAAGCATTTTCAGGCCTGTCTGTATAATATTCTAATTCATTATTGCCCCAACCTTCTTGACCATTACCTATTTCAAATGTCCAATTATCTAAATCAATTTCAGGCCCATCAAATTCATCCACCCACACGCTTTCAAACCCCTCGTAAGAAGTTCTTGTAATATAACCATCTTCTGCTTTATCAAGGTTTGTATCGTCATTGCGAATGGTTCCAATAGCAGTTCCTCCAAATATTTCCGCATTGGTTGGATTGCTTAACTTAACATTGAATTTTTCATTGCCCTCTCTCCATTCATCGGTTATCGTTTCAACCGTTAAAGTTTTTGTGGTCTCGCCAGGAGCGAAGGAAAGTTGACCAGAGATAGGAATATAATCTAGATAAACCATTGCACTCAAGTCCTCTGTTGTATAATCAACACTGATAGTTTGCGCGCTTGCTTCAGTTAATTCAATTGTAAATTCGATAGAAGAATTACCTTCATCACCTTCCAAAATAAAATTGTCCTCAATTGATATTCTGACAGGATCAGGGGTAGGCATTTCGGTATCATCTGGAGTCTTGCAACAGAGAATAAAAAGGATCGACAGATAAATTAGACTTTGAATTTTCATAAAAAATAATAATTGATCAGATGTATAGACAAAAGAAATCCAAAAGATGTTCAATTTGTAATATTTTCATGTTAAAAGCTTTTACCGAATTAGAAATTTAAAGATTTATTACCCTTTGATCCTAAATTCGTTATTTAATATTGATACAATCCTGATTTTATTAGAATAAATTTCTTTTTGACATGATAACTTTTGATACTATTTATTGAATTGATATAGAAATCCTTGGATATGTACTTGTAGTACAAAGCTATATATTTAAAATTTTTAAATTTATTTTATATAAATAACATTCTTCTTTTTAGTTGTCTTTTATTAAATTTACAAACGACAGATAACTTATTGCCTCTGTTTATACGATAAGTAGAAGTCATAATATATGTAAGAAAAGGAAAAGATTCCTTGTTAGAGTATAAAACCAAATTACACACCTTTTTATCGTGTATGTGCTGGACATATTTATGATTTAAGCCCTTTTAAATTATTTGAAAACAATATTCAGTACACACCGTCTCCAGTCCCAATTACTCATCCTTGTTTATAACTGACAACAACTCAGAAGGTATTACTTTTTAGTTCCTAAACTGATTTTTTTAACGAATTGAATTTATAGAAATTCTATTCTTCTGCAACTTAATGCTTTTAACTAAGCCAATTGAGACTTAACTCCTATTGCCTTGCGTGTAATAGGGCTACTATATTATTGCGTATTAATTTAATCTAAAACCAAAACGACTTACTATGGGACGTAAGGACTTCTACCAACAATCTACTATTTCAATTTTCAATTGGAATTTGACCATCAATAAGTATCTATTGATGTTTTTCTTTTTGTGGTCTTTTCTTTTTGTTTCTATTTTTTCTGCTAATGCAGAAAATGAAAACAATGAACCGACAAGGATAACCACAGTCATGCTATCTGAACAGGAATGTGATTTAACAGATCATGGGCCTGCATCAAATGGACCTGGTACACGATTACTTTGGATGAATTTCGGTTCTCATATAAAAGAGTACCGTGTTGATTCGAATGGTGCAAAATTAACCGAATTTCCAGATGGAACGGCTACACTTACCGGTGTTGCAGAAAGAGTGGATGACCATTCTTACAAATGGAATTTTAGTGTTAAACTTATTGAGAAAAGGTCTTGGTCTCAATGGCATCCACTAGGAAGAGTTTATGAAGCAAACAGTGCATGTGACAACCATACGGAATGGTTTTATTATGAAGTTGACAACCACAATAGTCTATTTGTTGGTGCAGGAAATCATGCTGGTACCACGTTGGATATCACACATCGCCCAGTAGACTTTAGCAAAGGGTTTCAAGTTGGACATGGAGCCAATTTGAAAAATTGCGAATACGGAATTTCAGGTTGGTTTAATTTTGATGGCGGGAGTACAGATGGGAACGGAGACTTTAATGGAAATGTGGGTGGATGTGATATTCCATTTCAACCAAATATGGACGATTGGTCTTTTAGTTGCGATGATTCAAAGAAAGTTGATTTTTTTGCAAAAGGAATTAAGAATGCAATTCCTGCAAGTTTAAGTTTTACAAACCCTTCAAATATATACCAAGTAGTTGCTGAAGTAGTTTACAAAGGTGGCAACCCAGGAGCTTCTATCCTTATTTATGATGCCGATGGAGTTGGTTATACCGCTTTGCGCGAACAACCTGCTGGTGGAAGTTCCAATGTTTTTATCTACCGAGTAGCCATACCTGGAACGACTTCTATTCATTATAATAATACAGCTTACCAATCAAATGCGCAGTCATTATTGGCTTACGTTTATAGAATGGGCGTGGAATCGAGTCAACAAGTTGGACAGTACACGCACATAAGCGGATACCACGATACACAATATTTGAATTTTACGATTCCCGCAGGAACTTCTGCAAGAGATGTTGAAGTGAAATTACCTGTTTCAGAAATGACCGAAGATTGTAGAATCTTGAATATTACAGCTACAGGTGGCAGTGTTTCTGAATCAGTAACTATTAATGGACCGGATCCATTGTTGGGCAGTTGTTGCTTAAATATAGTTACGATAACTTTAAATAACGTTCCAGCTGGAGTAACCAATATTCAAATTGAGGTAGAATCTCCGACAGGAGCAAACACAGGTTGTCCTACGAACTATAATGGACAATCTTATGTAATTTCAGGAGCAGTGTTGGTCGATGTTGAATGCCGTGCTCCGACTTGTGAAATCACTTGTCCGGATGATTTGATTTTGGATTGCAATGGCAATAGAGATCCAGCATTTACTGGTTACCCAACTTTGGTTTGTGAAAACAATGACAACTGTGATCGTGATGCCGGCTATTTAGAATTGGATTACGAAAGTTTTTATGGAGACATAGAATGGTCATTGGATCAAGGATGGCAAATAGGAGATGGATGTACACCAAATTGTGGAGGTGCTCCAAATGCTTTTATTGATTTTTCTCAAATGACTTATCAATACAATCGACAACTGACTTCTCCAACAATTGACGGATGTTGCATCGATGAAGTGCTTGTTGATTATTGCGTAAGACAAGATTTATACGTGGATCCAAACTATGCAGATCCGGAACCTCAATTTTTGAAATTTCAAGCAAAAATAGAAGATGGAAACTGGTTTACAATTAGAACTTACACCACTGTCAATGGGGAAACTATTGACTATAATGAAGATGCGGTATCTATTCCCGGTGCAGCTGGAAAACAATTTAAAATTAGATTTAGAGCCCACGGGCCAGGAGGCCATTTCACATTAGGTGGCTGGGGAGTTGACAGAATTAAAACCTACGGTACTTCTTTAGGTTGTTCTTCTGATGACGCAGGAAATTATTCAGTAGACTATAATGATGTCAGTGACAATCAAACATGTCCGGAAACCATTACAAGAACTTGGACTGCAACTAGAATTTCAGGAGAAACCATTTCTTGCGTTCAAACTTTAACGATCGATGATACAGTTGCTCCGGATGTCATGAGTACACCAGATGATGTTACCGTCGAATGTGATGATGTGCCAGCTTTGATTCCACCTACTTTTGCAGATGCATGTGATGACAACCTCAATGTGGTTTTCTTTACAGAAACATTGGATGGGTTTTGTGAAGACAACTATACGATTATTAGAAGATGGACTGCAACAGATGATTGTGGAAATTTCAGATCTTGCGAACAAGTCATTGTTGTGAACGATACAACACGTCCAACCATCACAACGATGCCAGAAGATGTAACGGTATCTTGTAGCGATCCGATTCCTGCTCCATTGATGCCAGATGCTACAGATAATTGTGATGATAATGTAACGGTAGTTTTGGAAAATGAGTCCAGTACACAAACCAATGATGGGACATGTACCGACAACGAATACACCATTTTTAGAATCTATAAAGCAACAGACAATTGCGGATTGATTGATCAGAAAACACAACTCATCGTTGTCGTTGATGACAGTGCTCCCGAGTTGCAAGATACTCCTGCAAATGCAACAGTACTTTGTAACGAAGTTCCAGATCCTGCAGATGTAACAGCAATCGACAATTGCGATACAGCAGTTCCTGTTTCTTTCATAGAATCCTCAACACAGACGGATAATACAGGAGCTTGTACGGATAATGAATATACGATCACAAGAACCTGGTCTGCAGAGGACAATTGTAGCAACCCAGTGTCTTATACGCAAACAATCAATGTATTTGATAACGTATCACCCGAATTGCAAGATACGCCAGCCAATACATCAGTACTTTGCAACGAAGTTCCAGATCCTGCAAATGTAACAGCAACAGATAATTGCGATCCAGCAGTACCTGTTTCTTTTACACAATCTTCTACACAAACGAATAATACAGGAGATTGCACAGACAACGAATACGTTATCACTAGAACTTGGTCTGCAGAGGACAATTGTGGCAACCCTGTTTCCTATACACAAACAATTAATGTGTTTGACAACGAAGCACCGAAATTGCAAAACATTCCTGCAAATACTACGGTAACAACCTTACCCGTACCTGCTGCTTCAAATCAAGTTTCTGCAACAGATAATTGTGACGATGATGTAGATATCTCTTTTACAGAAAATGTTGGAGAAGGTTGTAATTATCAAATTGTCCGAACATGGACTGCGACAGATAATTGTGGCAACACAGATGTCGAAACTCAAACAATAACAGTTGATCTTGATCCTTCCGCGGGAACACTCACGATCGATGATTCAATGGTTTGTTTGCCACCTGCTGGAGATGGTGTCATATCCGCTACTCCTAATGGCGATGCAAATGTACCTGGTGGATTTGACCTAATTTACGTTCTTACAAAAGGCGATGATTTAGTCATTGAAGCAGTCAATGCTTCACCAGAATTCACGGCTACTTTGGCTGGAAAATATACCATACACACATTGGTCTATGTCTCTGATCCTAACGATCCAAATTACCTTGACTTTTCAATTGTAGAATTTGGGACCACCACCGGTTTTGATGTCAATGCATTAATTGAGCAAGGAGGTGGAAGCATTTGTGCTGACCTTGATGTGACTGGCGCAATGGTAATGGTGGATGCTTGTGATGCAAGTATTGGTGATTTTGTTTTTGAAGATTTAAACGGAAATGGCATCCAAGATGATGGAGAGCCAGGAATTTTTAATGTAGTTGTTATCCTTACTGGGACTACAGATGATGGAGAAACAATCACTTTAGAAACGACTACGGGACCAAACGGAGAATACTTATTTGATAACCTTGCTCCAGGTACTTACAAGCTTACTTTCCAAACACCTGAAGGTGGATTTATTCCTACTTACGTAAATCAAGGAGGAGATGATACAAATGATTCAGATGCAGATCCAGACATGGGTGGCATGACTGTTTTTGAAGATTTAGACAGTGGAGAAAATAATAGAGATTACGATGCAGGTTATTATAAGCCAGCGAAGATTGGCGATTTTGTATTTGAAGATTTAAATGGAAATGGAATTCAAGATCCAGGTGAGCCAGGAATCGGCGGCGTAAAAGTCACCTTAACAGGAACGACCGGAAATGGTACGGACGTGATGTTGATGGTAGATACGAATCCAGATGGCTCCTACAGTTTTGACAACCTAGTACCTGGAAGTTATAAGTTAACATTCGAAACACCAGAAGGCGGTTTTGTCTCAACTTATGTGAACGAAGGTGGCGATGATTCCACAGATTCAGATGCAGATCCAGATATGGGTGGCATGACAGAATTCGAAGACCTGACAAGCGGAGAAGACAATCCGGATTACGATGCGGGTTATTATAAGCCAGCGAAGATTGGTGATTTTGTATTTGAAGATTTAAATGGAAATGGAATACAAGATGAAGGCGAGCCGGGCATCGGTGGCGTAAAAGTTACCTTGACCGGAACAACTGGGAATGGTACAGATGTGATGTTGATGGTAGATACGAATCCAGATGGCTCCTACAGTTTTGACAACCTAGTGCCTGGAACTTATAAGCTAACGTTCGAAACTCCAGAAGGCGGTTTTGTAACAACGTATGTAAACGAAGGTGGCGATGATGGCACAGATTCAGATGCAGATCCAGATATGGGTGGTATGACAGAATTCGAAGACCTGACAAGCGGAGAAGACAATCCAAATTATGATGCAGGTTATTATAAGCCAGCGAAGATCGGCGATTTTGTATTTGAAGATTTAAATGGAAATGGAATACAAGATGAAGGCGAGCCGGGCATCGGTGGCGTAAAAGTTACCTTAACTGGAACGACCGGAAATGGTACGGACGTGATGTTGATGGTAGATACGAATCCAGATGGCTCCTACAGTTTTGACAACCTAGTACCTGGAAGTTATAAGTTAACATTCGAAACACCAGAAGGCGGTTTTGTAACAACGTATGTAAACGAAGGTGGCGATGATGGCACAGATTCAGATGCAGATCCAGATATGGGA
>CALIAG010000128.1 GCA_938041325.1 uncultured Saprospiraceae bacterium
TATGGAGAGTAGGTAAATATTGGTTTGTTACAGCCACCTGCTAAGTGGTTTCACTATAATGGTGATGAAGGTTCGATTCCTTTACTCTCCGCCGAAATTGAAAGGCTTTGAATTGTTAATTGAAATAAATTTACGGAGATGGCGGAACCGGCATACGCGCTTGATGATACCATTTAATATTAGAATTGCCGTGTAGCTTTCGACAGAATATTCCAATTTCTGCGTTAAAAATACTCGCCTTAGCTAAGGCTAAGACTGTGTTTTTTGCCTTGAACTTGAAAAATTCTATTCAAAATCTAACACAGCATCCCAAATATTAAATGGTATTAGAATCAAGATTTTGGGAGTTCGAATCTCTCTCTCCGCACAAACAAAGAAAAGGAACTGTAGCAAAGTTGGTCTATGCGACCCGTTGAAGCCGGGAAGATACAGGTTCGATACCTGTCGGTTCCACTAAAAATCGAGTCATGATTTCGAAAGAGGAATCATAATAATATAAGGTAAAAACAAAAATATTTTGGGGCAGTAGCTCAGCGGGTAGAGCAGGTAATAGCTCTTAAATTATCTACTGTTTGTAAGGTCAATAGAGGCTTACTTGTGCGTTTCATACGACCGGGTCGTGGGTTCGAGTCCCACCTGCTCCACAAAAATGTAGGTCAAAATCAATTTACTCCTAACGGATTTATTTGGGTTCGCCCAATAAATGAAAATTGGTTAATTACTTGCTTTTCATAAAGCAAAAAGTGAATACATGGAGATGTCGGAATCTGCATACGCGCTTGATGATACCATTTAATATTAGAATCAAAATTTTGAGAGTTCGACTCTCTCTCTCCATACAAATAAAATATTGGGTCAACAAAAGCTTACTTCACTATAGGTTCGAATCCTATCTCCGTAAGGAGGTGATTGGTTAAATAGTTTTTGAATTACCCTTTAAACTTACTGAGGTCAATTGTTTCTTACTCCTTGGGCAAACGCCCACCATTTTAAGGTAATGAACTAGAAACAAGATTACCTCTTTTTTAAAACCGTAGTGATTAAAAAATCAAAATATTAAATCACTTTAACAATTAAATTATTCAACATGAAAAAATCGCTACAAAAAGTCGCATGGAGACAAGGAGCTGTGATCATTCCTAATGAATGGATCGTTGACAAAAGTGGAGCTACTGAATTGAAAGAAAGCTCAGCAATCTTTGTAGCAAATTGCGCGAAACTTGGTTTTGGTTTTTCTGAAACATTGCTTCAAGAAATCAATTGTATTTCCATTCCAAACAAATTGGAAATTCTTGAACAGCTAAAAGAATTAAGAGGTGTCAATAAAAACTGGACACCTTTAGTAAAGCAATGGAATATTCCGACTGGTGAAGATATCGTAGATCATTTGATAACTTGGTTTGCAAATATCATTGGCTCTAATAAAGGAATAAAACTCCCTTGTGGTCACTTGATCCCAGAGGGGACCTTCCCACTAGAGAGATATAATGGCTGTCCATTCTGTGGTACTCCATTTGAATTTGAAGCTTTAGAATTGAAAGCTAGTAAAAACAAGCTTCAAATCTTAAAACTTTGGAAGGAAGCGGATCTTAAAAATTACTTGAAGAGTCTCTTGGAATCTCCAGTTACATTGGATGTAAGTCAAGCAGAAAGTTTGAAAATTTTGTTGGCGCACTATGATGTACCTGAAGATACAAAGATCAATATCAAAGAAACTTTAATGCTTGTCATTGATGCTTTGGTTAAAAATGATAAATGGAGAAAGGCTGAAAATCTATTCTCTACACCCAATGATATCTTGAGATACTTGTGGTACAAGCATACTGGGTTTTTGCAGATCATCGAGCCAAAAACCATTGTGTCTAGAAAGACAAACAATGCTTCTCATTACAATGTTGCTTTGGACAAAAGTATCCAAAGTAGAATTAAAGCAGTCAATGACTTGAAGCTTAAATTTGATAGAGCACAATGTAGAATGTATGCTACTTGGATCAATGATTTAGAAATGGATGTTTCAAAGCAATGCGAGAACATGCATCCTAAAAGATCCATGTGGGTAAGAGTGATCAGAGCTTTGAGGTTGGCGGAATACAGTAAGAAATCTGGTTTTGAAAAGTTAGCAATATTGCTTGATGATTTTTATAATGAAAATTATGAAGTCTGGCAAGCTACCGTCAATAAGATGAAATTGAAATCTGACGCAGAAAGCACTTTCAAATTATTGAAACAAAGACCGGGACTTTTTGCTAGATCTTTGTTTTCAAGCATGCTTTGGTTTGGACCAAACGTTACTTTAGCACATTTTAAGGAGATTATTTCTTTGCTGCCAAAGCGATTAATATTCACCCTTAATATGTATGCTGAAAACTACTTTGATCCTTCTAACCAAAGAGTTGTAAAACCTCTTGGTGGCAACAACAAGAAAATTGAGGCCAACAAATTGCTTAAACTTTACTCGAAAGAAGAATTAAAAGCAATGCAGGAGTCCGTTAGAGATCTTAGTTTGGATGTTATTAAAGAAGGGTTCAAGATGGTGAAGAA
>CALIAG010000129.1 GCA_938041325.1 uncultured Saprospiraceae bacterium
TAATGTTACCATTTTTATAATAACTATATTCTTCGATCACAATCCCTTGGGTCTTATCATTTAGACCTTTGATTTCCAGAGAAATTCGCCCATCGCTTCTAAATTCGAAATATACAATGTTATCAGATGATTCTTGTTTGATCATTGCTAATTCTGGAAATTTCTCTTTTAGCAAATTAATTCTTGAACTATTATATACTTTATTATTCAGGAAAGAATTATTCTTAGTTATAGAGTATTCTGTTAATGATTTAACTGCTCCTTTTAATCCAATATCAAATTGAGTTAATAATTGGTCATTTAAAAAGTCGTTTGTTTTCTGATCAAATACGGAAGGGATAAAGTCTTGCTCCCTATTACAGGACAACAACATTAGAATAATGAAAATGGAAATTATTGTTCTCAAGTCTTTGTCTTATGTTAACTATTTTCAAGATACACTTTAAGCTTCATATTTTTTTCATTTCTTGGATTGAGCATAACGGTACTGCTGTACCCGTCGTAGCCTGCCGATAGGCGGCTATGATCGCGGTCACAGCTTGTTATATGGCGTATTTCACTTTATGTTATTTGTATATGGTTTGATTCCAGTCAAAATTGCTGAACCTGATTCTGTCATTGCCAACTCCTTCAGTTCTTTTTGAAACGAATCAATTGCATTAGGTTCGACGATTAATTCCATTTTTAATTTATCTTTCTCTTCTTCTCTGTATTCTGTTGCAACGCTTTCTTCAAGATTAATTTGAACTCCAACTATTCCTGAGTCTCCAATTTTGTAAAACCGCATTTTAAAGAAAGCGTAAGTATCTTGTTTTCCACATTCGTGCATCAATTCGCCTCCTTGAAATGGGTATCCATCTAATGAATTTGCGAATGGCAGAAGTGATTCCTTAGTATCATAAACTTCTGTAGTTCCTGAATATCTCCCGTTGTTGCAATTTACTTTTAGCTCGAACATGTGTTCGTCTTTCCATATTACTTCAAGAATTAGATATTGTTTATTGTCCACTTGTTTTGTCAATGTTTTATTTGCAATCACTCACTATAAGGAGTGAAATTAATGTCATATCCTCTTGGTTTGTCTGTTGGAGGTTCTTTTGGTTCGGTTTCATAGACTTCTATTTTACCTGTTACCTCAAATCCAATTTGTTCACCTATTACTTTAATCATGTCTGCGGATTCACCTGTTGATGAAGCCCAATTTTTCATTGCCATCCATGCCTTACCCTTTTGACAACTGAAACCTTCTTTGAGTTCATGTACAATACCATCAGCCAAAGTTGTGTAATGCTTAAATGGAGTTGACATTTTGCCGTATCTTAATTTTAACTTCCAGTCTTTTTCCATTCTTTCGATTTTATGCCATATAACGGATAGCTGCATCCAGCGTAGGCGATAGCCTATGATGTGATCGCAGCATGTTATCATCTTTTCTCACCTCTTCATTTATTCAGAATAATGCTACTTTTGGATATGACAATTTATTCAAGGTTATATTATTGAACCTGTCTATTTTATTAAAGTTTAATTAAGCTTTAATTCTTTAACAACATATAAATCGATGTAATTCAATTCCGTTTCTAGAGTTCATTATATTCAATAATTCGTATAATTAATCTTTGAGACAGCGAACAGACAACCCACTAGCTTTACCTGCAAGTCCGAGTAAAATACTTTCATTATTATAGAGCAAATTTCGAAACCAAGCACTGTTGCCAGAACTACCTTCTGTTGAACTCCACCATCTGCAATCATTACCGATACCATTGAATGTACCTGTATTTAATCGAAAACCTCCTGGAAGCCCTGTAAAACCACTTTCATTTATTGCTCCTGTATTCGGTGGATTCCAATGAGCAAGACCAGCCTCTTTTAATTTACCGCCTGTAGCACTTGGACCTCCTAAAAATGTAGTTAGAATTGTCCATTCATCATTTGATGGCACGTGCCAGCCCACTGGACAGATATTTAAACTATTTGTGTCAGCTACAGCAAAATAGCTATACAAAGCACCATAATCTGAAGCACCATTTTCATACCATGTATAGCAAGCTTCTCCGTTTGAGGTCGCCGTGAACCAATCTGAGTCATTTACTACCTGAGGTATAACAGTACCATCATTATATCGAGTAACTGATAAGTTTTCAGCCATCCATAATTGATTACCTATAGAGATGGTGTTATATCTATTGTTGTCAATGTCTTTTAATCCTTGCAAGATAATTACTTGAGATTCAAGGGCATCAACATATGCTTTTGTTGCCACATCCTGAGCAGCTACTGGGTCTGAGACATTTTTAATAAGTCCTAAGTTCATATCTATTGAATCAACTTTTAACTCACCTTCGACATCTGCATTCTGGCTCATACAAATACATGAACTTAAGAGTACAATAAAAATAAAAAGAAAATCTTTCATAATTTGAATATGTTTTTCAACATTAATTTAGTCAAAAAAAAGCTTTCATTTAGACTATATAAGTTATTTAATAGAAAATTATTTACGTTTAATAAGTACAACAAAATATTTTGACTTAATCTCAATTACATTAATTATGCCCCAATTTTAATTGATATTTTTTTTATTATACGGATCAATAATAGATCTCATAGTGCAGAATAATTAGAATTTTAATGTCTTAACAAATCAAATGCACTAAATCTTTTTAATTAATTAGATCGATTGATGATAACGGTTGAGGATACGTCGTCTCTCTAAGCGAAGCGAAGGAGATATGATCGTTATCCTTGATGTTGAACTAATCACCTACCGGTGAAGCTTTCTAGTCTCAGCCTTGCATGACGAAGCAAGACAGACAACCATCTACACACTTCTCTAAAACCAATCTCCTCCAAACTGGTAAAAATCTTGCCATGTATTAATTATTTAACAACAAATGATTAACATGACAAGATTAAAAAAAGCCGATGTGTCGGCTGCTACTAAGGTACAAAATCAAGACTTACTTTACATCACCTTACCCATGATAAATAGGATGACGGTAGAAGGTAAATCTAATGCAACCATCAAGTCCTATGTCAGAGCTGTAGAACGGCTTATTAGATTCCACGATTACACACATCCTCGGGACTTGGATATCGATGAGATTATGGACTTTTTAGTTCAATTAACAGATCGCTGCAAAGTCAACTGGCGTACCAACAAAATGTATGTCGCTGGACTTAGATATTATTGGTCTGAGATGCTCGAAAATGAAGAATTTGCATCAAGAATACCTTACCCTAAAGAAGAACCAAGCCTCCCTAAAATTCTTAGCAGAGAAGAACTTAAAAAGTTATTTAATGCTTGCCCTAATGATAAGCATAGAGTCATGCTCCGACTAATTTATTCTTCTGGATTACGCCGCAGAGATCTTATCAACCTAAGAATAAGTGATCTTGAAACAAGCGATGGCAAGTGCAGACTCAGAATCAATAAAGGCAAAGGCTCAAAAGATAGATATACTGTCTTAAGTAAAAATGTACTTGTCGAGCTAAGAGCCTACTACAAAAAATATAAACCCAAAGAATTTTTATTCAATGGCCGTAAAAAAGGAATGCGTTTCAGCGAAGCGGCTATCAGACATGCACTAGAAGGTGCTCGCAAGCGCAGTGGGATCACTCGCAAGGTAACCATGCATGTTCTCAGACATTGCTTTGCCACCCATGCACTTGAACATGGCATGAACATCAAGCGTCTACAAATATTAATGGGACACAGCTCATTACAGACTACCTTGATTTATTTACAAGTCAGCGAAGTACAAGTAGTAGAAGATTTTAGCCCACTTGATATCTGGGAAAATGAAACGTCCTCATGAATATCACATCAGTAAAATCATACAACGTTTCCTTCCTAACGTAGAAGAACAAGGCGGCATTAGTGGTCACCAAAGATCAATCTTAAAGTTGATCGGCTTATGTAAAACAAGTGCCCTTGGTGGACACAAAGAAGAATGCCCCAACTGTAAATTTGATAAAATTCATTACAACAGTTGTGGCAATCGAAACTGTCCTTCTTGTCAAGGTGTCAATAAAGAAAAATGGGTGTTTGATCGGCAACACGACCTTCTCCCCGTAACTTATTTTCACTCTGTCTTTACCATACCTAGTGAACTTTATATCTACTTTAGGTACAACAAGAGAATACTGTATGATCTTCTGATGCGATCAGTTAAAGAGACGATTCAATCCTTCGGAAAAAATCCACGTAATGGCATCGGAGGTAAGATCGGAGCTATTTTGTTATTGCATACTTGGACACAACAGATGGCTTATCATCCTCATGTCCACTGTATTATTCCTGCTGGTGGTTTGACTTCTAATGGCAAGTGGAAACAGGCTAAAGCAAAAGGGCAATTCTTATTTCCGGTAAGGGCGATGTCTGCTATGTTTCGTGGAAAACTACTCTGTGGTCTTCATCAATTATACCTAGAAGACAAATTGAGATTACCTCCGAAGGAATTGGCTAAATATAAGAAAACAAAAAATATCTTGTATTCCAAAGAATTTGTTTCTTATGCCAAACCTGCATTCGGTGGACCTAAACAAGTTTTGGAATACATTGGAAGGTACACTCATCGTATTTGTATTTCCAATCACCGCATCATTAAAGTCACTGACTCACATGTTACTTACCGCTATCTAGATAGAAAAAATAACAAGAGTAAAATTAAAACAGTCACAGGCAAACAATTTCTCAATCTCTTTGCAGAGCACATCTTGCCTAAAGGCTTTAGAAAGATCAGGCATGTTGGATTCTTGTCTAGTCGTTCTAAAGCAAAAGATCTCGCTACCATCAGAAAAAGTCTTAGAGTAAAAACACCACCACCTAAAGTTAAAATGACAACCAAGGAATTTATACTTTTAACTACAGGTAAAAATCCTCATCTCTGCCCAGAATGTGGTGTCGGCGAAATGGGGATAACACAGATCATGCCTCCTATCAGAGGATCGCCTTGCAAAATATTCTTTAGACCCATTCCCAAAGACAGAATAGTGAAATTAATTAGAACTGTTGCTTGATACACTCAGCGATCTAGTGTAGCTATGTCCTTTGGTAAAAAACATAAGCACTTTTGGACAAATTATAGAATTTAAGCAAGAATATAATTTAAAAATAAATTGACATCCTACTCCACTGGAACCACAGCCTGATGAACAACAACTCATCAATCATATAACAATCAAGGCAGTGGTTTTTGAAAATGCATAGTAACCATTGTTTCACCGATAGATGATTAGCACAACACAAGCAAAAATGAGGTGAGATGACCTTGCACACACCGTCATTTAGTTGCTAATTGTTTATCATCTGCCTTTTAATTATCTAGGGTCCTCCATTTGACTAACTTGATAAATATATTCTTTATTAATTGTGTCTTTGAATATTACCATTTCATTTCCAAAATAGAATGAAAAATTCTCATTTTTACACTTTCGTGAAATCAACCTATGAAACTCTAAAGTTTTGTTTTTCGAGAATTTTCCAGTCAGAGTTCTTCTATGAAAATAGTCGATTTCGATTATTGTGCAAGAATCATTTAGCATTCGAATTCCTCTAAGGTCATTTTTCAAATTTAGTTTGTCGTAGCAATTTGCAATCCAATTTGGATCAACATATTCATTGATTTCGTCAATAGAAATTATTCGTTCTTTTTGAATTAACCAGACCGGTTCGAAACTTTTACTTATCTGTTCATTTCTAATTGTCTTTATAGCTTTGTGAGTTTCATTGTCTTTTATTTGACTAATTAGCTTATTGTAACAATTGATGTTTTCCAAAGTATGAGTTACTTGTATTGAGTTAGGTGATTTCTGTTTACATGAGCAAGTATGTAAAATAATACAGCAACCCAAGAAAAACTTACATATTCCTTTTAAAGTTAATTTCATTTACCATTTTATAATTCATGTCGTTTTTGGGTTGATGATAACGGTTCTGCGACATGCGGCGTCTCTGCAAGGAACGCAGCAGATATGATCGTCATGTCGCTTGTTATGGCCTCGTCTTTCGATTTAATTACTTTGGAACCCTTGGAAATCTTCTAGCGCCATGATGAATTAAAATTATATGAATTAAATTTGAGCTTTTAATTCGATAGATAATTCGGTATTGATTAAAAACAATTTCTCTTATTGTTTCCAAGTCATATTCTTCGACAACTTTGCCAGAATAAGGATTGGTTTTTAAAATTATTGTTCTATCTCGTATTTGATAAATTTGATGTTTTGCATACTTTATTGAGTCCGAAGCAATATACTCATAAATTTCTTTGAGGTCTTCTTTTGCGGAATTTAGCCAAACTATCTCTACCATGTTTGGATCTCTTTGTCCAATTGTTCTTCGGTAATTGTTTCGTTATTGTCAGATTCAACAATTCGGCTTTCTAATTTATCGATAAACAATAGCTTCTCTATTAAATCTTCGATCTCAAGCTTTTCAGGCAGGCTTTCAATTTGCTTATACAATCTTTCTTTCGTAATCATTTTTAGCTATTTATAAATCTAAATTAATACTTTCCTCAGACAAATGTTGAAATTCTTATATTACATAACAATCAACTAGAAGAAGTCTATACTTTTCATCCCATTTTTAACGAAATTTCGAGAATACATCTCTATTCTTCAATCTCTAGTTCAATAATTTCGATTCGGACAATGCTACATTTTAAACATAATAAGTTAAACTCAATTTGGCATCTACTATGATTCTGTAATATGAATCAATTTTTCAGAAGCGCATTTTTAATTTTGAGGTAGGAATTGATGTGGCAAGGTGATTGATGGGCCATAACG
>CALIAG010000130.1 GCA_938041325.1 uncultured Saprospiraceae bacterium
TATGGCGCAGAAGTCATTCTTACGCCTGCTGAAAAAACCATAGAATATTCTAGAGAATATGCGGAGCAGCTACAAAGCGAAAAAGGATATTTTATGCTCAATCAATTTGCCAATCCCGATAATTGGGGCGCACATTATAAAACCACTGGGCCAGAAATTTGGGAAGCGACTGAGGGTAAAATCACCCACTTTGTTTCTGCAATGGGAACGACAGGAACCATAATGGGCGTTTCTCGATACTTAAAAGAACAAAATCCTGATATACAAATTGTGGGTGTTCAACCAACAGAAGGGTCGAGAATCCCTGGAATAAGAAGGTGGTCTCCTGAGTTTTTACCCAAAATATTTGAAGCACATAGAGTAGATCAAATTATAGATGTTTCAAGAGAAGAGGCAACTGAAACAATGAAAAGACTAGCAACAGAAGAAAGTATATTCGCAGGAATGAGCAGCGGAGGAGCAAATGCCGCCGCCAGTAAATTAGCTCAACAGGTTGATCATGCTTTGGTCGTACATATTGTTTGCGATCGAGGAGACCGATATCTAAGTTCCGGAATATTTTAGCAATTAAAAAACCCTTGCATTCGCGGTTGTTTTTTCACCACGAATGCAAGGGTTAAGAAAAGTCGATCAACCAAAAGAATCACGAACTCCCAAAAACCAAAAGAATCACGCTATTCGAAAACCGAAAGAATCAAGACCTCCCGAAAACCAAAAGAATCACGCTTTTCGAAAACCAAAAGAATCGCGAACTCCCGAAAACCGAAAGAATCACGCCTTTCGAAAACCAAAAGAATCACGAACTCCCGAAAACCGAAAGAATCACGAACTCCCGAAAACCGAAAGAATCACGCTATTCGAAAACCAAAAGAATCACGAACTCCCGAAAACCGAAAGAATCACGAACTCCCGAAAACCAAAAGAATCACGAACTCCCGAAAACCGAAAGAATCGCGAACTCCCGAAAACCAAAAGAATCACACCTTTCGAAAACCGCCCCTAATTCCCTTCCTTCTCTTTCAAAGCTTCTCTCAATAACTTAAATTCTTCCTTCAACGCTTCCAATTCCGCTCTTACCCGCTCCAATTCTTCTGAAGAAGTTGACGAATCAACTTTAGGCTTAGGTTTATTCGGCTTATTTACTTTAGGTGGTTTAGGTTTGTCGCTACTGTCATCAGCCATATTTTCATCCTCTTCCATATCTGGAACACCAATTTCCACTTCCTCTTCTGGTTCCGGTTCAACAAAACCTATCATGCTTAATTTCAAAGTTCTTCCATCTGCAGACATTTTCCATTTGTAAACATGCTCATCTGGACAAGGACTTGGTACTTTCTTTTCTTCTACCTCATCGTAGACAGTGGCAAATTTAGTGGTTACATACATCAAGTCACCTCTTATCTTCCATGAACCAACAATTCCTGAATTCAAATCTTTTTTAGAAACCATCACGAACTTATTGTCCTCCATCACATATTGATAAGGTTTCTTCACCGTGGTTTTAGTCAAAACAATTTCTTCAACCTGTGGAATACCTTGTTCCTTCATGTCGTCTGGATCATAACTGAAAAGTTGGGTATCAGATTCCCATAGCTTGTTTAAAAACTTCAGGGTATCAATCCTAGATTCACCAAATGAAGGCGTTGCATATTTAACAGGGACTCTCCGCTCTTCTGCTATGGAGTCTAAGTAGACCTTAACAGTTAGGTTAGGATCAGCAGGAGAATAAGAGACCAAATACCCTTCAACCAATTTCCCTCTTTGTTTCCATTTTAACTTTGAATTTGGCAATAAAAAACTCATCCGTTTTCTATTAATAGGCTTTGGAAACATGCCAATAATGGCCATTCTTTTCATTGATACCGTGTCTACTTTTTCTTCATCGTTCAAAACCGCACAGGTTAAGCCAGAACCTTCCATTCCAATGACGACAAACCTTTTGGCGTCATCTCCGGTTTTAAAAGTTACCTCATCCCCTATTTTGAGTGGCAATTCATTGGGGTTTGGCTGTGCCATCAAAGCAGTTGTGGCAAGAAAAAGAATAGATAGAATCAGGTAATTTAATTTGTATATTTTCAAAACTGATTGATTTTATAAAAAGTGATTATCTTATTGCTTGGTATATTGGGAATATTCCACAAATATAAGCTATACTTTTGACGTATTTTGACGGAGAAGTCATACAGTATGGCCCCATTTTAATAAAAGTTTAATAGTTTAAACAGGAATTAGCAGTTTGGAATGGTAAAAAGACTCCATATATAGCTGGTAATTATCTAAAACGGCGATGAATGAAAAATACACCTATTTTACTCTTAATCTTTCTTTCAAGTTTCCTTTACGGACAAAATTCAGTGCCAAACCTGCTTTCAGAAGAGAAAAGGGCTGAAATTGTTGATGAAATCCTAGAAGACCGGGTCGATAATCTCTTGCCAAAACTGATGAGAAGAGAAGGAATTGATATGTGGATACTCATATCTCGGGAATACAACGAAGACCCTGTCATGAAGACATTCTTACCAAGTACCTGGCTTTCTGCGAGGCGACGTACGATTATGGTATTTTATGACAATGGAAAAGATGACTTAGAGAAAATAGCAATTGCCAGATACAGCGTTGGAAAGTTGTTGAAAGGCGAATGGAACGTTGATGTTTTTCCTGATCAATGGGAAGCTTTGAACGAAATTATAAAGGATCGTAAGCCGGATAAAATTGCATTGAATTATTCAAAAGACTTCGCCCTTGCTGATGGTTTGCCAAAAACGGAATATGATACTTTTCTCGAAAAACTTCCGGAGCAATACCATTCAAAAATTATTAGTGCTCAAAGCTTAGCTATCGCTTGGTTAGAAACAAGGTCTCAAAAAGAATTGGATATCTACTCATTGATCTGCCGGATGGGGCATATAGTTTTACAAGAAGGTTTGTCAGAAGATGTTATTCATCCAGGGATTACAACGACAGATGATGTGGTCTGGGCATTGCGACAAAAAGTAAGGGATTATGGATTTGATACTTGGTTTCATCCATCCGTTTCTATTCAAAGAAGTGATAAAAATAACAACGAATTTCTGCGGTCATTTTCACTTAGACCAGAGCAGCAAGTCATTCTTCCAGGTGATTTATTGCATGTAGATTTTGGGATTACTTATCTCCGATTAAACACCGATCAACAACAGCATTTTTATGTTTTAAAACCTGGTGAAACAGCAGTGCCTAAAGGCTTACAAGAAGCATTTAAAACAGGCAATCGATTGCAAGATATCTTGGTGTCTAATTTCAAAAAAGGGAAATCAGGAAACCAGATTTTAGCAGACGCACTCGCACAAGCAAAATCAGAAGGCATAAATGGATCTATCTACACTCACCCTATCGGTCTTCATGGACACGCGGCAGGCCCAACTATCGGATTATGGGACCAACAAGGAGGAGTGAAAGGACAAGGTGATTATACCTTGTTTCCAAACACCGCTTATTCCATTGAATTATTTGCAGCTACAGAAGTAAAGGAATGGGGGAAATTGGTAAGAATCATGTTAGAAGAAGATGGAGTATATACAGAAGATGGGTTCTACTTTTTAGACGGTAGAATGGAAGAAATTTTAACTATACCAAGAGCTAAATAAAGGAATTTGGAAATATTATACGGAATTATTATTGCCATAAGTTGGATTTTTTTTACGGCGATCATTCGATCTCTTACAACGTTATTCCATGAGTTAGGCCATGCGATACCAAGCTTGGTTTTTAGCGATCAAAACGTGGTGGTTTACATTGGTTCTTATGGAGATTTGAAGGACAGCTACAGCTTTAATTTTGGCCGCTTGAAAATCAATTTTAAATTCAATTTTTTCGATTGGAAATTAGGAATGTGTTCAGGAGTTCGAACGGAAAAAATGTGGCAGACTGCTATAATTTTACTGGGAGGACCCCTTGCCTCTGTGATGATAGCGTTTTTCTTTCTCTTTCTAATTTTTTCAAATGGTTCAAATCAAATTTTATTGTTCTTAGCATCTACCTTCACAGTGGCTGCAATATTGGATTTTTTCGTAAATGTGATCCCTTCAAAATCGGCCATCCAAATGCATGACGGTGGAGTGACTTACAACGATGGAGAGCAGTTGGTCAATTTAGTAAGTCGATCCATGATGTCTTCTGAATATTTGGAAATAGAAAAGTTATATCAGGATGAAAAATACGATGAAGTAGCAGAAAAAGGTTATGCCTTAATTCAAAAAGGCAATCAACCTCGACAACTTTATAATTTGGTTTTATCTTCCTTCGTTGAACTCAAACAAAATAAGGATGCGATTATTTTTTACAAAATAATCAAAGGAACTTTTGAACTCGAAGAGAAAGATTATTATCTGATTGGGAAAATTTATGAGAATATGAATAATTACCCAGAAGCTGTGAAATACTTTGACCATTATCTTCATCATTCTTATACAGATTTTGAAGCTTTAAATCGACGTGGAAAGGTCCAATTGAATCAAAGTAATTATGAATTGGCAGCCCTAGATTTTGAATCTTCTATCCAATATTCTGAAGGAAAATATGCAGAGGCTTTTAGTAACTTAGGACTAGCTTTTTTGCGCTTAGATGAAATAGATGATGCCTTGAATATGCTGGAAGAAGCACAAAAGCTTGACCCTACTATTCCCGAAATTTACTATCATTTGGGTCTTTATTATGAAAAAAAAGGCAACGATCAATTGGCTATTTTAAATTATAAAAAAGCAAAAGAAATGAATGTTGATTATCACGGAATAGATTATAAAATCGATATCTTAGAATCCTGATTTTTGATAAAATCAATCTTCTATTTTATATCTGAATAGTATTTATCAAATCATACTTCTGCAAAAAAATAGCCTTATTAAAAACTGCTAGAAAGTAAACCTTCCATATTATATAATCACACCCTTAATTTTTTGTATTCATTGATGTTTTTTTAAAACAAATAACAAACTGTTTGTATATTATAATAATTAATTATATATTAGCATAATCGAAATATAAATTTTATTCTAAGTATCAAAATAAACTGTTTAATAATGCATCTGATAATTTCTGATGTATTTCCCCACTAAACAGCAAGAGGTTTGCTTATCACCTCGTAGACTTATTAAATTAGCGATACTTTATTCGTTCTTCCAAACTGTAAACTTTACAACCCTAAATCACATTGATTTTAATTGGCTTATTCGTGCTATCAACGAAATAAGTATAGACTTTTTTCTTATGAAATAACATTTTGTAGGCGTGTAGGTTGCTTGGTCAATCTTGGAGAATAGCGACCGCTATTCTAATAGGTATGTATTTCTTAATTTTTCAAATATAAATTTAGCATGAGAATGAAATTAACGCTCAAAACAATTTTTACTTTTTGGATCGTTTTAATGACCTTCCAATCTTATTCCCAAAGCCAAATACAATTGATTAATCCACCTAATGAATTTGGGTTTTGTGGTTCCACTTTTAAAGTTTATTGCGATGGAACAGTTGACATTGATTATGCCAGTAATGTCAAAAGGGTCAAAGTTTTTATTGGTGGGACAGAACTTTTGGATTTTCCAGAAGATGGTCCAATCAATTATGATCCTTTTAATACCTCGGAACTTAATGATCCTTTCGGTAATCCTCTCGATCTTAGTGTGCTTGGAAATATTTGGATTCAGGTTTACACCCCGTGTGGAATTGGTGAACTCAATATTAGAGATGCCGTGGATAGAATTTGTGTACCCGTAGAAGGCGGATGCGGTGCCACTTTTGAACCAGATTGTGAAAATGGTGCTGTAATTGTAAATCTGCCTCTTGATGTTACTCGCTATAAAGTTTTTATTCCTGGTGGAACCGTTTTGGACTTCCCTGATGATGCTCCGATTATTTATGGAGGTTTTTCAACTGCTCAATTTATTACCATTCAACCAGGGGAAAATTATTGGGTACAAATATATTGCAGAGATGGTTCTGTTACTAATTTCAGTTTAAGAGATCTCTTAAGCGAATATTGTTCAGAATACTCAAATTACAGAGGAATCATTCCTTACCAAGTTTACGAAAATGAGTTTAATCAATCAATTAGAGGAGGAGATGATATTGAAATAAATTCACCTATTGGTTACAGTAAAACCATACAGCAAGAAAGATTGGACAGAGTAAATGTATTTCCAAATCCTGCCAAGGAATTGGTCAATGTAAGTATGCCTTTTTCAACAACGGGTTATTCTATTGAAGTGCTTAATATTAATGGTCAAATCCTGAATCAACATGTTAGTCAAGGAGGGAACCTAGAATTGGATATTGAAAATCTAGTTAGTGGAATATATGTGATCAAAATTCAATCTATAGATGGTTTATTTCATCATGCAGAAAAATTGAAAGTCATAAAATAATATTAAGTAATATTTCGATACTTTTGAACGTCAGTCATTAACTTTGGCTGGCGTTTTTTTGTGAATCAATTTATTAAGAAAAGCATCAACCTTTTGAAAAACCCCGATAGAATCGTTAATATTAACTTTTGAATATGCATTTCTAACGCCTATACACTTTATGACCAAAGAAGATCTCCTACAAACGCACGAAAGAATAAAACCTTATATTCATAATACTCCTGTACTTACTTCTCGTTTTTTGAATGAACAAGCCAACGCAACTATCTATTTCAAATGTGAGAATTTTCAACGAATGGGAGCCTTCAAAATGAGGGGCGCTGCTAACGCTGTATTAAATCTGACAGCTGAGCAAAAATCTAAAGGAGTCGTAACGCATTCGTCAGGAAACTTTGCACAAGCCGTTGCCCTTTCCGCAAAGACACTGGGTGTCAAGGCATATATTGTTATGCCCGAAAATGCACCTACTGTCAAAAAAGAAGCAGTAAAAGGTTACGGTGGTGAAGTTATAATTTGTCCATCAACAATCGAGGCAAGAGAAACCGCAGCTAAAAAGATTCAAGATGAAAAAGGTGCTACTTTTCTGCACCCATCAAATGATGTCGATGTAATCCTTGGTCAAGGAACTGCTGCAATGGAATTGTTAGATGATCAACCCAATCTAGATTTTATTTTTACTCCGGTTGGAGGAGGTGGGTTAATTGCAGGAACTGCATTGGCCGCTCATTATCTTGGAAACAATTGTCAAGCCATCGCAGGTGAACCCATGGAAGCAGACGATGCTTGGCGCTCTTTGCGAAGTGGGAAGATAGAAAAGAATCAAACATCCAACACAGTTGCTGATGGCTTACGGACACACTTAGGGAACCATAATTTTCCGATTATTCAAAAATATGTCAAAGAGATTATTCGGGTAGAAGAATCTGAAATAATCGCTGCAATGCGGCTAATTTGGGAAAGAATGAAAATAATAATTGAACCCTCCTGTGCAGTACCTTTGGCAGCATTATTAAAAGAAAAAAATCGATTCGAAAAGAAAAAAATCGGAATTATTTTGTCGGGAGGAAATGTTGATTTGTCAAACCTCCCTTTCTAAACATATAGAACAAAATTTTAATCATTTAAGTGTATGATTTTGAAGCAAATCTTCAAGAAAGCCGTTGAAATGTTATAATTAAAATTGAATGAAAATTAAAAAAGCAATAATTACAGCTGCTGGCCGGGGAGAACGCCTATATCCAGTAGCAGATACAGTTCAAAAAGCAATGCTGCCGATTGTGGACAAAGACGGTCTTACCAAACCGACTATCCAAATAATTGCAGAAGAAGCTTTTTCCGCTGGAATAGAAGAAATATGTATCGTATGTGCTCCTGGAGATGAAGAACGGTATAAACAAGCTTTCGATACTTTGCATGCCAACCTGCTAAAAGCATATAAAAATGTAGGCTGGGCAAAAGCACAAGCAAAACACATAGAAACACTTTTAGATAAACTTCATTTTAGAATCCAAGATAAAACACTGGGATACGGGCATGCTGTATTGCAAGCAAAGGATTTCACCAACGGTGAACCTTTCCTCTTGCTTCTTGGCGATCATCTGTATGTATCTGATGACACAGAAAGGTCTTGTGCAAAACAACTTGTAGATATTGCCATAAAACAAGGTAGATCCGTAACAGCAGTAAATCCAACGCCTGAATTTTTAATTCATAATTATGGTACACTAAACGGTACTTTGCTTTCGGATAGCAATGGGATTTATCAAGTCAGTCATATTATTGAAAAACCTTCCTTAAGTCAGGCCGAACTTGAGCTCCATATTCCGGGACTCAGAATGGGATATTATTTATGCGTTTTTGGAATGCATGCACTACAACCAAGGGTTTTCGAAATTCTTGAAGAACACTTCGAAACGTGCAAGGCCAATGGCACGGAATTACAACTCACACCTGCACTGCAAGCGCTCGCGAATGAGCAAAGTTATCTTGCTTTCGAAATGAAAGGTAGACGATATGATCTTAGTTCTACATATGGTCTTTTGCAAACTCAATTGGCCTTAGGCCTTTCTGGAAAAAATAAAGAAGAGATGCTAAGTACTGTTTTAAGATTACTTGCCGAAAACAGAAAGACTTAAATCCATTTAATAATTTTAATGACGGGTTCATTTCCGCCAAACTACAACGACATCAAATAATTTTGAAGAATAACTTATTTATAGAAACGATTGTAAGTCAAGATCCTTCACTAAGAGATCGTTCCTTTCATGAATTATGCAATGAATTGGACACTCCTACCCTTTTGGGGAAGCTAGATGAATTGAATGACTTCAGAATAGGAACGGATAACCTATATGATGGAGTAAGGTCTAGTTTGTTTTTATATGAAGCTTATCGGTTTTATTTAGAAAAAGCGAAAGAAATACCAGCTACAGGAAAATTGCCTTATTCCGCAGTTCAGAAAATACTAGGACGTAAATTTGAACAAGCCATAGAAGAACTTCAAAACTTAGCAAAAAAAGAAGGCCTCAATGCGACCTTAGCAAGTGCATTAGCAGAGGCCTATCACCATTTGACTTTTCAATTGCTTGGGGACCAAGTAAAGAAAAGTGTTCGATCAAGCCGGGGCAATCGTTGGATGTTTAGAATTGGTCATGTTGAAGAATTGCCGATCAAGATTCATTCCCAATTGTTGAAAAGAAATGAAGGAGAAAATTTATATCCTATTTTAGAAGAAAGAACTTCTGTAAGAATGGACCTGACACATAGTGCATGGTCAGACATATTTTTTCTAGGAATGGATTATCCAGAAGGAGCAAGAGTAATTAATGTATCCGTAAACCTTGGCGTATATGGCAGAGACCAAGAAATCAATCCTCCCATTTCTTCTTTCTTCAGAGTTATTGAAGAACCAATTATTAGATTGACAAGCATCGATCTAAAAGCAACCAAAGACATTTCAGAATTAGAAGATTTGTTCAATTTTGGAAACGATTACCTAAGTCTTTTAAAAGCAGGTTTGATCGCATCTGGGATTATTCCTCCAGCTTTTGAAGGAACGAAACAATCCTTACAAGAAATCCTCAATCGAATTGTCGGTCAAGGAATGGGTTTCGAATTGGTTACAAAAGTAAATGACATTCCAAAAGGATCTAGATTGGCCGTTTCTACAAACTTACTAGGAAGTATAATTAGTGTTTTGATGCGTGCATCAAAACAGACTAAAAATTTAGATTCAAAATTACAAGAATCTGAACGACGCTTGATAGCTTCAAGGGCGATATTAGGGGAATGGCTAGGAGGTTCAGGTGGCGGATGGCAAGACTCTGGTGGTGTGTGGCCTGGCATAAAAATAATTCAAGGAGCATTGGCAAAAGAAGGGGATCCGGAGTACAACATCAGTAGAGGATGTTTACTTCCAAGACATCATGTTTTAGGAAAAGAAGATATACACCCCGAGATTGCGGAGCGATTAGCGGAGTCTCTTATTATTATGCATGGAGGAATGGCCCAGAATGTTGGTCCTATTTTAGAGATGGTAACGGAAAAATATTTGTTGCGATCTAAAAAGGAATGGGATGCTAGAGAAGAAACGCGCGAAATTTTTAACAACATATTATTAGCACTCAAGAAGGGCGATATTAAAAAATTAGCAAAGAACACTCAAAAGAATTTTGATTCACCTATCAAAACTATAATACCTTGGGCCTCTACTCACTTTACAGAGATTATTATTGCAAAAGCTAAAAAGCAATTGGGTTCGGACTACTGGGGTTTTTTAATGATGGGAGGAATGTCAGGAGGTGGTATGGGGATTTTTGTTAATCCTAAAAATTATAAAACACATAAGGATACCGTTCTAGCAATTTTAAAAGAAACTAAAGAGGAATTAAAAGAAGCACTTCCATTCGCAATGGAACCAGTGATTTATAATTTCGAAATCAATAATAAGGGGAGTTATGCTTACTTCAAGGGCGCGGAAAGTGCACTAATGCCTAAAGAGTATTACCATTTGCTAATGCCGGAACAAGTGCATCGAGCAGATACGTTGCCAGATATTCGAAAATCAGAATTCAATGTTTTTGCTAATCTGTCTCATCATCAAAAAGGCAAAACCAATCTATTAGAATCCATGGTTAGTCACCTGTTTAAAGTTTCGCAGCCAGACTTAGGGACCGCAAAATCAAAACAAGATGCTATTGCCAATGAAATCAAAAAAGAAAATGGATTTGATTTTATTCAGCATGAACAATTGAGAAGAGATTTAATCAAAGGTCGTATTGGTCTGTCAAGAAATAGGTTGCCAGCTCAAACTCAAATCGAAGATGTTAGTAAAAACGAAATAACCCTTTGGGAAAATCAAGAAGGGAATAAGCAAGTAGGGATAGATGCCATCAGAGCAGGTAAGGTAGGCGTTCTTACTTTAGCTGGAGGTGTCGGAAGCCGGTGGACCAAAGGGGCTGGTGTTATAAAAGCACTGAATCAATTCGCAGAATTCGAAGATGTTCATCGTAGTTTTATTGAAATTCATTTAAATAAATCTCAAAAATCATCGGAAGAATTTGAAGCAAACATTCCTCATGTTTTTGCGACCAGCCATCTTACCCAATCTGCAATCAATAATGCACTTAAAGAAAATTCAAACTTCGGATTTAAAGGAAACATATACCTTTCCTCTGGCAGGTCTATTGGGCAGCGGTTTATTCCAATGGAAAGAGATTTAAGGTTTTTATGGGAAGAAACGAGTCAGGAAACCTTAGATGAAAATAAACAAAAAGTGCAAGACGCTATTCGGTCTTCATTAATTGAATGGGCGAAAAATAAAGGAGAAGGCACAGATTATGTAGACAACCTTGCTTCTCAAAGATTCAGTCCTCTTGGACATTGGTACGAATGGTCCAACCTTTTAAGAAATGGCACATTGGCAGAAGTTTTAAAGGCAAATCCTAATTTGGAAACTTTAATGCTGCACAACATTGATACCTTAGGAGCGAGCATTGATCCAATTGCTTTGGGTACCCATTTACAATCAAAAAGAACACTCACCTTCGAAATGATCCCTAGACGAATCGAAGACAAAGGTGGTGGATTGGCTAAAATAAATGGAACCCTTAGAATCCTTGAAGGACTCGCTCAGCCAAATGAGGAGGATGAACTTAAATTAAGTTACTACAACTCGATGACGACCTGGATTCAAATCGATGAAGTTTTAAAGACATTTGGATTGACGAGGTCTGATTTGAATAATGCCACAAAGGTTGATGAATCCGTTAGGAAAATGGCCAACCGTATGCCTACTTATGTTACCATTAAGGACGTGAAATATAGATGGGGGCATGGACAGGAAGATATCTACCCCGTTGCTCAAGTAGAAAAATTATGGTCTGATATGACTGCCCTTACTGATATTGAATGTGGGTTTATAATTGTTCCGCGTCAAAGAGGACAACAACTAAAATCTCCGGATCAACTGGATGCATGGGCAAATGATGGAAGCAAAGCGCATATCGCTCAACTTTGTGGGTGGACAGACTAATTCTAAATGCCTATTATTCAAATATTTATGTGTTTTAAGGTCTGACTTTAAGAAGGGCTTATATCTCGGATATTTATATCTCTATCCAGCTATTACACTATAATCTTCTCTTTTGTATTCAATTTTCCTAAAAAAATGTCAAGTTCGATGCAACGCTTGAGGGAATAGCTGTATTATTAAAATAGAGATCGCAAATTTTATTTAATAATCAGATAAATGAGGAAATCATATTATATAATCGGCCTACTTTTTATCCTTGGCTTCTCCGCTTGTCAAAAAGATTTGGACTTTATAGACGTGGAGACGATTACGGAAGAGCCGAGAGAATTGGAGGATACGGATATGGTAATTGGCGTTTTTGACAATGAAGGTGTAGGGATTCCAAACTCCATTGTAAATGTTGTCTATGAAGAAGAGATACAATCTACAATTGTCACCGATGAAAATGGATCCGCAACTTATACGATTCCAGCTCCGATTTTAGAAAACGAAGAAGTGTTTTTTTGGATTCAAAAAATTTCTTATTACGATGCTGCTGACAAATTACAAGAAGAAAATATCCAGAGTGGTTCCAAAGAATTTCGCTTAATAGATTTAAATAGTAATCCCATTAACGCACAAGTAGGCAATGGAGGATTTGAATTGGAAGATATTTTTAATACCTCCTCGGTTAGGTTAACTGGAAAAGTCTTAGATAGCAATGGTTCTGCTGGCGCAGCTACAGTAATGATATTCGAGTCAGAAGCTTTAAACAATTCAGGTTTTTTCAATTTGACTTTTACTGATGAAAATGGCAACTGGGAATTATTAGTACCAGCTGAAACTGAACTAAAATATACTGTTTATCAAGAGACTCCATGTTTCGGAACCAGTGTGTTAAATACCGATGAATTAGTTGACCCCATTACCGGATTAATGGCAGAATCAATTGGCCCTTTTTCAGAAGATACAACCCTTCCAGAATTAACAAGTTTAGACGTCGGTGGAGTTATAACAGAATCTTTCTTATCTGGAATTGCTTCGAATTGCCAAGGAATACCCATACCTAATGTTCTAGTGGATATTACTGTGGAATATGATACCTATATTTTTTCTAACGGAGCCTTTACAGATGAAAATGGTTTGTTTGAAGTAGTTATACCAGGATGTGGAGCTGCAAGTTCGGTCTTAATTTCTTATACTGATGTAGTAAATGGAACTGAATTCAATTCCGACCCAATTGATACTGAAATAGGAAGTACAATGGATTTAGGGGTATTTATGGCTTGTGATGAATTTGAACCAAGTCACATTATTGTACGAGATATTAATGCTGAAACAATTGTTGAAAGTAGCTTCGTTGAAGTAGACATTAATGATAATCATATCCAACTAACCTCAATGGATCCAATCAACGAAATTACATTCAGTATGGAAATCAATAGAAATGATCCAGGTGCTCCTTTTGTAACGGCTGTATTTATTCAGTCGCCTACATTACAGGTGTTTGGGTCAAATGAGTTGAATGGATTGGAATTAGAAATAATTGAATTGTCAGATGAAAAATTGAGAGCTACGTTTTCAGGCGAAGTAGTTAATCTATTTGCTTCCTCGGGATTAGAATTATTCTTTTTGGAAGGTGAATTTGACATTAGTTTGTAGATATAATTTTTTACAAAAAAAGCAGAAGGAATTTAGAAAGATGAACATTAGTGATCTTTTGCAAGGCTGCCGGGATATGAACCGCAAAGCTCAAAATGAGCTGTACCATACCTATGCCGACAAGGTCATGAATATAGCACGTCGTTATACCCGTGATATTTCCGAAGCTAAAGATGTTGTTCAGAATACTTTTCTAAAAGTTTTCAATCAGTTAGATAAATATGATTCTGATAAAGGAGCATTTCACAGTTGGATCACAAGGATTACTATAAATGAAGCCTTGTTGATAAAGCGCAGAGACAAAAAATATGTTTATCCAGAAGATGCCGGAGATATTTTCGAAGAAGTTAAGGAAGCGACTGTTTTTTCCACCATTGGTATTGGTGAAATAAAAAAGATCATTGATGAACTACCAGAAGGATATAAAATTATTTTCAATCTTTTTGTTGTAGAAGGATTTAATCATAAAGAAATTGCAGAACTTTTGTCGATAAGTGTAGTGACTTCGAGGACTCAGTTGCTGAGAGCAAGAAAAGCAATTCAGAAAAAAATGTTGAAAAATGAAAACCTGCAGAATAATCAGGTTGGCAAAGCCATTTAATATGAAAAATTATAAAGACATAGAAAAACAAATGGCTGAAGCACTCAGAAATGAGAATTTCAGCTGGGACAAAGATGCTTTATGGTCTGACATAGAAGAGGCCCTTCCTGAAAAAGAAAGAAATAATAATAGGCCTTTCGGATGGTTGTTTTTTGTAGCCGGGATTGCTTTATTGATTGGCATTTCTGCCTTTTTTGTTTTATCGCAAAAAGAGAAAGCTGTTGTTGTACTAGAAGGCCAAACGCTTGCAGATGAGGTGCTTAATGAGGACAGCCAAGCAGGAGCACATGAAAGTACAGCATCCATTTTGCCGAAAAAATTAAAACAGAAAATTGATTTAACAACATCCATTACTGATTCTAAACAATTAAAAAATACAACTCAAAAATCTACTATTAAAAATACTGCACATGTAGTCGACGTCGAAGATGTTTCTGGAATAGAATTGATCAGTAGTAATGTAGAAAAAAATGATTATTCAAGAACTCTGCATGAAGAAATAAACGAAACAAAAAGTATCATAATTGCAACGAATCAATCTGAAGAAACCAATTCTAATGTTGTTTTAGAAAATAGCTTTTCATCAAATAAAGAAAATAAAGATCCTATCGTACAGGAGGAATCAAGCCTTTCAATAAATAAAGAACGCACCTTTTTTAGTATGATAAATGTTTTACCTCAACGCAGTTTTAAAACCTTAAAAGAATCGGAATTTGCTTTCAATAAAGTAACTCCAATGAAAACGAAAAAGGATCGATTTGCTGTAGCCTTGAATTCAGGAGTTTATAAAATCGAAAGGTATTTTTCTGGCGATGATGCTTTTGATTTTCTTGCCGAAAAGGAGCAGCTAGAAACACCTCTTTATGCTACAAAAACTGGTCTAGATTTGTCTTATAAAATCAATAAAAATATTTTTGTTTCTAGCGGAATCGATTATTTGCAAATTAATGAGAAACTAGAATGGGCAAAAGAGGTTGGTAGAGAAGAGTCAATAATCGTTTCTGATTCTGCAGCTTATTACACCGTTGGAACGGAACGTACTTACGTTGAAGGAGACTTAAATCAAACGGAGATCCAAACGAGGAACGTCACCAATTATAATTCTATTAGACAAATCAATATTCCAATTCGACTGGCTTTCAAAAGTTATTTCAACAAACTTGAGTTTACAATCTATGGAGGGCTTAATCTTAATTTGTCAAATAAATTGGAAGGTCGTTTTATAAATGATGCTTCAGGAGACTTTACGGAAGTAAGTTTATCAGATAATAAGGATTATAAATCTGGCGGAGTGAATAGTTATTCTTTAGGTTTGTCGGCTAATCATCCAATTTCAAAAAGCCTTTCTCTTGGCATCGGCTTTGAATACGACCAATTTTTAAAGTCTATTAATAAATCTACTAATCTGCCAGATCAAAAGTACAACTTGCTTGGTCTGAAAATGGGCTTAAATTATTCTTTCTAAATCTTAAAAAAAATCAAAGAAAGCCAAGCTCAAATCCAACGATTTGACTACATTTGCCTGAACTTTTCAAACCTTAAAATAAAAGTCATGGCTGTAAGTATAGATAAAGACGAAATGTTAGGAGAAATTGCAGATGCACAGTTTGCAAATGATATTGAAGCAATAATCAAAACTTCAGAAGGCGATATAAATCTTCATCTTTTTGCTACTAAAACACCACATACCGTTGCTAATTTTGTTGGTTTGGTAAAACGTGGTTTCTATAATGATCTAATTTTCCACCGAGTAATTCCTGATTTTATGATTCAAGGAGGTTGCCCCGATGGAAGAGGTACAGGTGGCCCTGGATACCGTTTTCAAGATGAATTTCACCCAGAACTCAGTCATGATTCACCTGGAATCCTATCTATGGCTAATGCTGGACCAGCCACTAATGGCAGTCAATTCTTCATTACCCACACCGCTACCAATTGGTTAGATGGTAAACATACTGTTTTCGGAAAAGTAAAATCTGAGGCTGATCAAGATGTTGTAAATGCTATAAAACAAGGCAGTAAAATCATCACAGTTGAAATTAAATCTTGAGATTAAAGTAGATATATAAACAATTCATAATTAGTATATTTTTCACTAGAAATGCCTAATTTTTTACAATTAGGCCCGTCAATTCTTTGTTTTATTTAAAGGATCCCAACCTTCATCCCACCCTATCTTCGATAACATATTATAAATGTTCAACCTTCCTAATTTTATAGGTAGTTGATGGCATTGTTCTTGTCACTAGACTATTAACTATTAATCAATAAGGCCAAGTTCTAATATTAATAGACCTCTTTTTCCCTCTGTTATTGTAGAATAATTTCATTTAGTCAAAGCTAATTTTAATGAAAAAAGCTTACACATACTGTGTCAGTCTTTCGATGTTTTTTTTGCTAACCATGTTTAGCCAAAGCTTTAGTTGGTTAAATTCAGCCTCAGCTATAATAACAAATCTGTTCAAAACAGAGTCTTCGATAACTGCTGCATCCCTTCAAATAAATAAAATAGCGAGCGACGCTACTCCATTAACAGGTGAAACGGTCATCTACACAATCCAATACGCTTGTAGTGGATTAACGGATAATTGTGAAGGAACAGTAATTACAGATCCTTTGCCACCTGAAGTTGAATATGTAGGACTTACTGGATCCGTTCATACGACCTCAGAAATATATGATGCTGGATCACATACTGTTACATTTACATTAGTGAGTCCCCTTAACGCAGGGTCTTCGGGTCAAGTTCAAGTGATGGTTCGATTTCCTAATGGTTCCACTCCAAATGGAACGGTGGCTTCTAATACAGCAACTATTTCTGCAACAAATGCTCCATCCGTAAATTCAACAGCAAATATTTCAGCTGTAGCTACCGCAAAACCAGACATTGAAAAATATTTATTGAGTGGAGGTGCTGCTGGTAGTAATTCAACTTATACAACAGAATTTTGTAATCATTTTACAAATGAAAATGGTACACTTGATATTAAAGATATTGTAATTGTTGACACTTTGCCGGTTGGTTCTGTCCTTGTGCAATTAAATCCTGAGTTTGGGACTACTGCAACCTATGACCCAATTTCTCATACAGTCACATTTACAAAAGATTCATTGGTACCGGGACAGTGTATATATCCTAAACTTACTATTCTTTATCCTAATCCTCCTTTTTTGGTTGGATCAACTGTAGAAAATAAAGCCCATTTTATATTTACTCCTGTTGGAGAATCAAGGGACACTTTAGTCAGCACGGAATCCCATACATTATCAGTTCAAACAACAATTGGTACGACTTATAAAAACAATTCACATTCGAGTTTATTCCCAGGACAAGGTGGTACTTATAGAATTGAAGGGAACTTAAATGGAACAGAGCCACTCAACGATTTCTGTATCAACGATACGATTCCTGCAGGTCTTGAAGTAGCTCAGTTTGACGCTGGTGGATGGTACTATGGAGGACTTACAGGGCCAGAGGATCGAGTAGATATTTATTATACTACAAATTTGAACGGCCCAACCTTAGTTCCAGGGTCTCCTTTTTCAATTTGGAATCCAGGAACTTTTATAACAGCAGCTGGTGATTTAGGGCTAACTGCTGGAGTAGAATATATTACTTCTTTAAATTGGTGTTTTGGAGATGTTCCTGCCGGTTTTGCAACTTATACGCCTATAGAGATTCAATATGGTGTTATGAATTCCGCACCTCCAGGGATAGTCACAAATTGTTCTGAACAATCAACATCAACATCAGGAGCTACTCTTAATGATGATTGTACTGATTTAGATATTCTTGCCTTAGATCCAGAAGTAAAATTAAATCCCATTAAATCTGCCTACCCAGGTGGTACTTTGAATAAAGGAGATGTATTTGATTTCCAGTTAGCTATCAGAAATGAACTAGGAGGATCAGATTCAATTGTCAATCCTATCGTTTATGACTTACTTCCTGATGGAGTTACCTATGAAGGGAATTGGAATTTGCCTGCTTGGGGAAATATTCCCGGTTACCCTCTACCAACTTTTTCTATTATTTCAGATTACAAAGGAACAGGTAGAGAATTTCTTCGATGGGAATGGACTGGAGCTTCGGGAATTAAAATACCACCAGGCGAAAGAGTTGTAATCGCTTTTGATGTAAAAATTAATGACAATGCTTTGGGTGGATTTCCTGCATTCCATAATGATTTTTATGTTCAGACTACAGCACCTTACGATTGTTGGGGAGATAGAGACGATGCAGATATTTATGATTTCGATGAAGATGGAAATACAACAGAAATCTTATGTGGTGGGAGAAGAAATGTTAATGTCAATGAAATAGTATCTCTGGAATCTGAGAAATTGGTGAAAGGTCAATTAGACACAACGTGGACTAAATATCCTGCTACTGGGTATACGGTTCCAGGTGGTTTGGCAGATTATCAACTCATCGTGAGAAACAAAGGAAATATTCAATTGGACTCCGTAATTGTTATTGACATCTTACCTTTTGTTGGAGATGAAGGAGTTATCAATTTAAATGCTAGAGATTCGAGATGGAGACCAAATCTAGTTGGCCAGGTAATCGCACCTGCTGGTGTCACTGTGTACTATAGTACTGAAGGCAACCCTTGTCGAAGTGTCGAAGGTATCGTTCCATCAGGACCACCTTCTTGTAGTCCAGCCAATTGGTCAACTGTACTTCCGTCAGACATTACTACCGTTCAGTCTTTGAAGTTTGATTTTGGATCTACGGTTTTAAATCCAAATGATTCTTTGATTTTAGAATGGCCAATGCGTGCTCCTGTTAATGCTTTAGCAACAATAGGAGCTCAACCAGATTCAACAGCATGGAACTCTTTTGGTTTTATTGGCCAACGTGTAGACAATAGTGAATACTCGTTACCATCGGAACCAGTAAAAGTAGGAATTTCAATGAATACAGCAGTCCCTGCAGTGATTGGAGATTTTGTTTGGATTGACACCAATCAAAATGGAATTCAAAATAGTGGAGAGCCTGGCTATAATGGCATGAGGGTAGAATTATTTCGAGATAATGGAGATGGAATATCTGATCCTAATGTAGATACTTATGTCAATTTCACAGTCACTGCAAATGGCGGTTTCTACCTTTTTCCTTATTTACCTTCAGGGGATTACTTTTTAGTTTTTTATAAACCTGCTCCTTTCGGTGTGACAACAGTCGATGCAGGAGGCGATAATGCAATTGACTCCGATGGGGTTTTAGCTAATTATAACGGTTTCACTGTTGCAATAACACCAGTGACGAACTTGTCAGGAACTCAATATGATCTCGATTGGGATTTAGGAATTTATCCCAACGGTCTTGCTGCAATCGGAAATTATGTATGGGCAGATTCTAATAATGATGGTATTCAAAATGAACCCACTTCAAATGGTTTGAATGGAGTAACGGTTAACCTATATGATAACTCTAATCCTAGTGTAATTTATGCCACAACGGTCACATCAAATGACGTGAGTGGAAATTCAGGATACTACCTTTTTGATCAATTAAATCCAGGCAATTATTTTCTTGAATTTGTTCTTCCTGCCAGTACAAGTTTTGCTAGCATAGGAGGTGTAGGGTCTAGCGATCCATTGGACTCTGATGCCAACACATCAACTGGTCGAACAGAAGTATTTGCATTAGCTGCGAATGTATATGACGACACTTGGGATGTGGGTCTGATCTTGTCAGGGACTGAAGTCTGTAATAATGGCATTGATGATGATCTTGATGGAGAAATCGATGAAGATTGTGCCCAAATAAATGGAACTGTTTTCGAAGATATAAATTTTGGAGGAGGAGATGGTCGCAATTATTCAGTTGCAGATGTTTCTGCTCAAAGTTCAGGATGGACTGCTGGTATTATTGGAGTTGAAAATGCAATCGTTGAATTGTATGACAATGCAGGGGATTTTATTGCAAGCACATTAACCGATGTTAATGGGGATTATTTCTTTGATGCCCCAGGTGCTGGAACTTACCAAGTTCGTGTGGTGAATAACACTGTTACATCAAATAGAGGCAGCAATTCTACAGGACAAACGATTATTCCAGTTCAGACTTTTAGAACAGATGGTACGACTGATTTTATCAATGAGATTGGAGGAATTTCTCCAGCGTTGGTCGATGCAAATCAAAATTCAACAAACGCAAATTTGTCAACACTTTCATCGGCAACTACAGATGCTCAATCGGTAACTCAAGTTCTAGTAGGTGCAGGAAATATAGACGATGTTGATTTCGGTTATAACTTTGATGTTGTTGTCAATACAAATGATGCTGGCCAAGGCTCGCTTAGACAATTTATTTTAAACAGTAATGAATTAGACAATACTAATTTAGATCAAGAAGATAACCCGACCAACGGAGTTGCTTTCCCTAAAGAAGTAGAATGGGAAACTTCTATATTTATGATTCCTGGTGCAGGAGTTCATGCTATTCAACCTTTAACAGTATTAACTAGCATTCGTGACCCAAAGACTCATATCAGTGCATACACACAGGCAGGATCTGCTCAAGGTCCGATTGATAGCCGAACTATAAATGTAGAACTCTATGGAAATACGGTGAACTTCGATGGGTTAACCATTTATTCAAGTGATGTTCAAATTTCTGGTTTGGCTGTTCATTCTTTTAGAAAAGGTATCTATAGTAATCTCAATAACTCCACAAATAGTTTTGTTTGGGGTAATTATGTTGGAACGGAAGCTGATGGTACAACCGTGGGAACAAATTCTAGTCTCGGGATTCAATACTACAATGTCGACGATTCTTATATAGGAACCAACGGAGATAATGTCAACGACGCAAATGAAGGAAACTTAGCGTCGAATAGTTATGGAGGGATTGAATTAAGAAATGCTGATAATGTGTTGATATCCGGGAATTATGTAGGTACAGATAAAACAGGATCACTTGATATGGGGAATACTTATATCGGTGTCCATATACGAGATGCAGTTGGCACCAACTATGTTGGATTTGATGATAATGCAATAAATACAACGGCAAGTGATTTTAGGAATGTCCTTTCTGGAAATGGAACGGATGGAATAAGAATAACTAATTCAGATGATCAGATACTTGCTGGAAATTATATTGGCACCGATGTTTTTGGAACAAGCCCCTTACCGAATAATGGTTACGGCGTACAGGTAGTAGGAACTGTAAGCAATATGATTTTAGGAACAGATTCTGATGGAGATGACGACATAAAAGAAAGGAATATTATCTCTGGGAATAATGCAGGATTTCGTTTTAGTAGTGGTGGTTCTGGGACCAATAGTAGAATTGCAGGGAATTTTGTTGGAGTAGATGTCACAGGAAATGTTGCTCTTCCAAATATTAATAATGGAATTGGACTCAATGGCCTTTATACCAATACAACAGTTGGAACAAATGGAGATGGGATCAATGATGAAGTAGAAGGGAATGTAATATCTGGAAATGGAGAAGATGGAATTCGGATTGCTAGTTCTAGTAATAATACAGTTGCTGGAAATAATATTGGGGTTGGTTACGATAATACAACTGCTATTGGAAATGGGAAGAGAGGTATATTTTTAAGTCTAACTGCATCGAATAATACCATTGGATATGATCCTAGTATGACCAATACTGATGAGTTGGTTGTTGGCAACATTATCAAAAATAATAATGATGCGGGAATAGGGTTTTCTGGTTCAGGTCTTCAAAACAGATTTAGTAGAAATCAATTGGAAAATAACCTACAGCTTGGAATTGATCTCGATTATGACTTGGTTACTGCCAATGACAATGGAGATGGTGATACTGGAGCGAATAATTTATTGAATTTTCCAGTCTTTGAATCTGCGGAGGTTGTTGGATCTAATTTAATTATTTCTGGGTTTGCTCCAGCTGGTGCTGAGATAGAGTTCTTTATTGCTGATGCAGGCCCTAATCCAGCTCCTTTTCCAGCTGGTTACACTTCTAGTTTTGGAGAAGGCGCAGTTTATCTGTTTACTGCCTATGAAGGAAGTGCTGCTGATTCAGATGGAACCACTGGTAATTATGTTGATGATGGAACAGGAGCAATTACCACAAAAACTCAAAACCGTTTTCTAATTACAATTGATACTACAGGTTTCAATTTGTCAAATGGAATAAACATTACTTCTACCGCGACAGATGCCAATAATAACACTTCAGAGTTCAGTGGTTGGACAAGCGTTGAATATATAGAAGTATGTAACGACGGAATTGATAATGATGGGGATTTACTGACTGATTGCGAAGACCCAGATTGTGGCCCAACAGCTGCCAATGAAACGCTGGTTACCTGTGATAATTCCAACGGAACAGGTAGTGGAACATTTTTTCTTCCTGATGCTTCTGCTACTGTTAGTGGTGGAAATAGCAGTGCTTCTGTTTCATATCATTTACAATTAACGGAAGCTCAAAATGGTATTAATCAATTGCCTAATTCTTTTATCTTTTCCAATGCTACTATTTATGCTAGAATGGAAATTGATAGCTCCGGTTGTTATGATACTGCCGAAATTACTTTAACCGTTTCCGGAATTTGTACAGAGGATTGTAGTGACGGCATTGATAATGATGGTGATGGTTTAATTGATTGTTTTGATTGTGATGAATGTGGAACTTTTGCAGGTTGTGGGGATAATGATGGTGACGGAGTAGGAGATTTCTGTGATTTAGATGATGATAATGATGGTATCCCTGACTCCATAGAATGTCCTGGTTTTACTTATGGACCGGAGTTGGTGATCAATGGAGATTTTGAAGATGCTTATGCGCATTGGACCTCTAACTTTAATCGAGGGTGGAATAATTATTTACTCACTAGCGATGGTTGCCCTCAACAAGGGTGGGTTGCTATAAGTTCATGTTCGTCTATTAATGGTTCTTGTCCACAATATTATAATTACAATGGCTCAACACCAGATGGATCTGTAGTTATTACTGACCCTTATGGAACTGGAGCTAATGTAATTGCAACAACAAATTGTAATAATTCTAGTGGCGTTTGTCTTGCTGAGGTTCTGCCAGATCACACAACAGGAACTGGTTTCTCCCTTTATGTTGATCCTAGTCAAATAGCAGGCAAAGCATACTGGCAACAAGTTGTAACAGTTGAAGCTAATAAACAATATGAATTTTCAGCCTGGATTATGGTCATTGAAGAAGATCCAAATCTTCAGTTTAGAATAAATGGAGCAACTCTGACTTCAGGTTTTAATTTGGATAGACTAACGGGAGGTTCAGATGGACCGGATGTATGGCAGCAATTTTTTGCCAATTGGTATTCTAATTCTACATCTGGTAACGTATTAATCGAATTAGTAAATCTTACCGCAGGCTGTAATGGAAATGATATCCGTCTAGATGATGTCTCTTTAAGAGAAGTATTGACCGATTGTGATTGTGATGGAGATGGAGTTGATAATTATTTAGATTTAGATAGCGATAATGATGGACTTTTAGATGTAGAGGAGGCAGGACATGGTGCGTTCGACGGAAATCACGATGGGATCATAGATTTAGCCTTGTTGAATTCAGGTACAAATGGATTATATGATAGCTTAGAGACCAGTGCAGATAATGGCATTCTTATTTATACAGTTGCCAATAGTGAAGTTGTCCCAGATGGTTCATATGATTTTTGTGAATTGGATTCAGATGGGGATGGTTGTTTGGATGCGGAAGAAGAAGACATATTAGATCCTGATGGAGATGGAATTGCAGGGACGGGTATTCCTTCGGTTGATCCAACTAATGGATTAATTATTCCATTTACTTTCAATTCACCACCTAATAATATCTGGCAAAACCCTTTAATAGGTCCCTGTTTAGCAGAGGTATGTGGAGATGGTTTAGATAATGATACCGATGGTCTGACCGATTGTGATGATACTGATTGTCAAGTAATAGCAGTAATTAACAACGGGGGTGGCTGTACGCAATCAAGTGTGAGTTTTTCAGCCGCAGATGCTGGTCTTGGCAATACCTATAATTGGAATTTTGGAACAAATGGTACTCCAACAAATGCAACTGGTTTAGGACCACATTTTATTGATTTTAGCACTTGCGCAAATCAAGTTATAATATTGTCAGTTTCAACTGGCTTTTGTACTTTCAATGACACGCTTATTTATAGTACTAGAGATTCTATTGCTCCAGTTTTTGATTCAGGTCTCATACCTGCTGATGTAACCATTTCTTGTGCAGACCCAATTCCGAGTGCGCCGGTAGTTACTGCAACCGATGATTGTAGTTCTCCAACTGTTACTTTTTCTGAAGTTGATAATCAGTCTACCGATCCATGTGGACAAAATAATTATACCATCATTCGTAGATGGGTAACATCAGATTTATGTGGTAATTCAATACAGGAATCTCAAACGATAACTATTGAAGATCCTACCTTCGCTTGCTCTGGTATTGGAGTAATTGGTGGAGTCGCATTTAATGATCTGAATAATAATGGTGTCATTGATGATGGCTTAGGTGGTGTACAAAATTTGGAAGTTTATTTATATGAAGATAATGGAGGAGCAAGTATTTTTGTGGCTCAAACTATTACTGATGCAAATGGAAACTACTCCTTTTCTACTGGAGTTACTTCAGGAGCTGCATATCGAATAGAGTTTGTTAGGCCTTCTGGAATGATAGAAGAGTTTACTCGACATGGGGATGACAATGGGACCAATGTTCAATTCGTCAATGCGCCGAGTTGTAGTGTAAATGTAGGGCTTGCTGATCCGGCAGATTATTGCGAAGCTCAACCATACATGTATGTTTCTTGTTATAGTTTTGGTGCTTCTGAAAATAATCCAATAGATGCAATTGTTGGATTACCTTTAAATCCATCTTCTGGTCCAAACCAAAATGGAGTAATAGCTGGAGCCGTAAAACACCTTGCGAATGCAGAACATGTAGGATCAATATTTGGAATGGCTTATAGCAAAAGTAAAGATATGCTTTATGGTGCTTCCTTTATGAAACGTCACGTTGGATTTGGTCCTGGAGGCACCGGTGCAATCTATCAAATTGATCCTAATGCTCCATCACCTGGAGCTACTGTTTTAGTTGATTTAAATGCAATTTTTGGTGCTAACACAGCTGGAGCAGACCCGCATCCTTATGGAAATACAAGTAATTGTCCTGGGTGTGTAACTTCTCCAGGAGTTCCTGACAATTTCAATTGTTGGAATTACGATACTTTGTCGTGGGATGCTGTTGGAACAATCAGCTTAGGAGATATTGATGTAAGTGATGATGGAGAAGAGTTATTTGTAATGAACCTTGCGGACAAAATGTTGTACCGAATTGACATTGATAATCCAGGAGCTACCACTCGCTATGCATTTCCCGAAGGAGATATCTCTTGTCTCTCTGGTGGAGAGGTAAGACCTTTTGCTGTTGAATTTGAAAATAATAAAGTTTTTGTTGGTGCAGTATGTGATCAAACGAACTCTTCAGTAGCGATGCTATATGTCTATGAATTAGATTTGTCAACGAGTACATGGCGCAGAGTATTGGAGGGGAATTACCAAAGAAATGATGCTGCTGCGAATGGCAGATTTAGAAGTTGGAGACCTTTTGATACTTATGCTGATGGAAATCCTACTTACTTAAATGCGGGGCATCCAATCTTAACGTCTATTTCGTTTGATAATGATGCAATGGTTGTAGCAATTAGAGATATGTCAGGAGATCAGTTTGGTTCTGAAACTGGCCGACCAGATAGAGCATGTGGTATTGTAAGTCATATTTCACAAGGAGATATTTTTAGAGCAGGTTATAATTCCACTGCAGATCAATATGAACTAGAATTTGATGCAACTGTGAATGGCATTACAACAAGTGGATTAAATAGTGGTTATGGTATTGCTGGAACAACAGATTACGGTTCTTATTATTTCGAAGATATTGCGCCCAATGGAGCGTCTCAAATTCCTTTGGGTGGTTTGGCTCAATTGCCAGGCGGTCCACTATACATTTCTGCTTATGATGTTCTTGGTTTGTATGATTTCGGAATTGCTGCTTTTGATAACCAAACAGGAGCAAGAGCACAAAGTTATCAAATGGCCACTAACACCAATAACTTAACAGGTTTTGGAAAAGCAAATGGATTGGGAGATTTAGAATTTGGTTGTGGGGAAGCTCCTGTAGAGATAGGGAATAGAATTTGGTTTGATGCTAATGCAAATGGTATCCAAGATGTAACAGAGTCAGGCATTGCTGGTGTTACAGTCAATCTATATAATAGTTCAGGAGACTTAGTTGGTAGTCAAATTACGGATGCTTCTGGTGAATATTATTTTAGCGATTTAACTTTAGGAGATTCTACCTTAAGAGCAAATGATAATTATTATGTAAGTATCGGTGGCACGGAATATGACCCACTCAATCAGGTTTTAATGGATACTCTTTCACTTACATATGCTAATTTGGGACAAGCTCCCAATAATGATATCAATGACAGTGATGGTATAATTGGTACATCAAGTGATCCTGCATGGGTTCTAGATTATCCATTCATTTTTGCACAAACTACTGATCCAGGAACTAGTGACCATAATTTTGATTTTGGGTTTAGATATTGTTCGCCACCAGAAATAGTTGGGGTTCCTAATGATACCATAGTTGAATGCCAAGGTATACCAGATGCACCAATTATCGGAACGGAGATCATGGGAGTGAGTGAGTGCTCTAGTGTAACTTTAACTTTGACTACAGATACGATTGGTCAAAACTGTACACATGGATATACTTTGATAAGAATATGGACTGCTGAAGATGCGATAGGACAAATTACACGAGATTCTCAACAGATCGTGATTCAAGATAACACCGCTCCAAGTATCGCTGGAGTACCTGCAGATGTAACTGTAGATTGTGATGATCCTTTAGTGCCTCCGGTTATTACAATAGATGACAATTGTGATCCTTCAACAACAAATACCTATAGTGAAGTAATAGTTTATCATCCTGACAAAGACTGGAAATCTGGGCCTTCATGTTCAATTTTACATACAATTTCATCTGGTATTTATGATGATAAAGGTACCGCTTCACTAGCTGATGATGAGATGAGTTTTGTTCTAACTATTATTGGCCAAAACACTGGTGCAGGATGGTCAACAAGCATAGGAGGGAATGCTGTATCAGGTGAATATTATAACTCTTATAATATAGGTCCATTTTTGTCAAATGGTCCAATAGTAAACTTTACTATAAGTGATGATATAACTGGTGCTTGTAATATTTCCATTACAGTTGACGGAGGTTCTTTTTAATTGTCAACTTTGTAAATTACTTTATATAATTTTTACAAATTGTTTTAAGATACCGGATTGAATTTTTTTTTGAGCTTTTTAAATTCGCATGGCATTGAATTTGTCTTATGTAGAATGGTTTACTATATGAATTGATATCAATTCAAAACCATTCATGAAGAATTATTTCTTCTTTTAAGATTAATACGCCCTCTGCTAACTTAATTAAAATGCTCAAGACGCAATCGTTTTGTATTAGTATAGGTCTATTTGTTTGTCTAAGTTTTTTGACAAACGATTCTATTTGGCTGAGCACTAAAGCCAATATCCTTTCTTATTTTTTCAAAAATAATTCTGCAGCAGCATCTCTTGAGTTGAATAAAACGACTAGCAGTAGTTCTGTCCAGACAGGAGCAACCTTTATATATTATTTACAATACCGATGTGCAAGTTTAACTGAGAATTGTGAAGGAACTTTTATTAGCGATCCTTTACCTCCTGAAGTTGAATTTGTTTCTGTCAGTGGATCCTCTCATACTGTGAATGAATCCTATGACAGTGGTAGCCATACAGTGACTTTTGATTTTATAGATCCATTGTTGTCAGGATCGACAGGACAAGTACAAGTTGAAGTTCGATTTCCAAATGGCTCGACTCCCAATGGGGTGATTGCTTCTAACACTGCAACAATAGATGCATTGAATGCACCAGCGGTGAGTTCAACTGTTGATGTTACTTCCATTGCCAATGCCAAACCAGTGTACGAGAAAGAATTTAGTGCTGGTGGTGCTGCAGGAGGTATAACTTCTTATCAATTAAAATTTTGTAACAATTCGACAAATGGATCTTCTAATCAATTAGGGACTCTGACTCTTGAAAATATTGAGTTGATTGATACCTTGCCAGTAGGTAGTATCTTTGTAGATTTCAATCATGGTTCTTCCACTTCTGCAGTTTATGATGCTGCAAGTCATTCCGTAACTTTTAGTCGAGCCTCTTTGCCTCCAGGAAGTTGTATGTGGCAAAGGATTATTGTTGAATTTCCAGATCCTCCTTTTCAAATAGGAGATACTGTTTCGAATACAGCATTCTTTTATTCTGATCCTGTTGGAGAACCAAGAGATACCCTCTCTTCGACTTTTGATTTTGAGCTAACAGGTAGTAATCCTTTTGCAGAGACTTCCAAATCAACTTCTCATTATAATCTATATCAAGGATCATTTGGATCCTATGAAATTAGATCATGGGTTTCTGGTACAGAAGACTTAGACGACTTTTGTATTGTTGATACAATACCCGAAGGTGTTCAAATTAATAGATTTTCATTAGGAGGATATTATTATGCTGGCCTTACTGGACCAAGTGATCGATTGGATTTGTACTATACAACGAATTTGAACTCAGCAACCTTAGTACCCGGCTCCCCATTTTCTATTTGGGATGAGGATACTTATATCAGTGCTGAAGATGATCTAGGACTTGTCCCAGGGGTGGAATATATAACAAGTCTAAGTTATTGTTTTGGAGATGTACCTGCTGGGTTTTCTATGTATGAAGATATCTATCTCGAGTATAATATATTTTCAGACGCTCCGGTTGGGATTGCGACTAATTGCGCTGAGATAACAACAAGCACATCAGGAATCACTCTTGATGAAGATTGTGCGAATATAAATATTATTGAAGCCTATGCTGGCGCCTTAGTAGATCCATATAAAACTTATTTAGGGAAAACGGCGAGTAGTTTTCATAGTATAGGAGATACACTCACAATGGCGATTCGATTGGCTAACGCTTCAGAAGCAGGTCAAGATTTAATTGACCCTTCAATGTATGATTTATTACCAGATGCTTTGACTTATATCCCAGGTAGTTGGTATACACCAGGAGACGGAACTTGGAATAATCTTATGGGAGCGCCTACTCCCCTATTTACAGAAATTCCGAATCACGATGGCACAGGAAGAACTCTTTTGACATGGTCATGGACAAGTGGAACTAGTTTTTCATTTGCACCTGATGATGAGTATTGGATTCGTTTTGATGTTGTTATAAACTCAAATGCTCCGGGAGGAAACAGTGCGATAATAAATGAATTAAGTGCAGACGGAGGAAATATTGTCGAATGTTGGGGATATCAAAATGTAGATATTTACGATTTTGATAATGATGGAAACATCTTGGAATCATTTTGTACTGACAGTACACATATAAACGTGAATCCAGTTCTTTCTTTAGAATCAGAAAAATTAGTCAAAGGTCAATTAGACACTGCTTATACTAAATTTCCGGAAATTGGATATACGGTACCAGGTGGTGTGGCGGATTATCAACTGATAGTTAGGAATAGAGGAAATGTTGAAATTGATAGTGTAATCATAATTGATGTTTTACCACATGTAGGGGATACTGGAGTCATTGATTTGAGTTCCAGATTGAGTAGATGGAGTCCAAATTTAGTAGGTCCTGTAAATGCTCCTTCGGGGGTAACAGTATTTTATAGTACCAGTTTAAATCCATGTCGCAGCGATGAGATGCTTGTAACTTCTGGCCCTGTGGGCTGTGATGTTGCCAATTGGACGGTATCGGCACCTGCTGATATTACAACTGTCAATTCTTTGAAATTCGAATTTGGTTCTACCATATTGGCGCCTAATGATTCTATTGTTTTGAATTGGCCAATGAGGGCTCCGGTTACGGCATTGAATACAATAGGAAGTGTGCCGGATTCTATTGCCTGGAATTCATTTGGATATATAGGACAGCGGGTGGACAATGGAGCATATCTGTTGGCAACAGAACCTGTAAAAGTAGGGATTGAAATTGAGGATGAGGTGCCAGCAGTTATTGGAGATTATGTATGGATAGATGCGGATCAAAATGGAATTCAAAATGCTTCTGAAATTGGTTTTGATGGAATGAGAGTCGAATTGTTTAAAGACAATGGAGATGGTGTTTCGAATCCAGCAATAGATACATTTATTAATTTTACAGCAACAGCGAATGGAGGCTTTTATTTGTTTCCAAATTTACCTTCCGGAGATTATTTTATAGTTTATTATTTACCAGCGAACTACTCTACTAGTTCTCCAAATATAGGAGGAAATGATGAAATAGATTCTGATGGGATTATAAGCAGTTATAATGATTTTGATGTAGCGATATCAGAAGTTACCAACTTGTCAGGGATTGAGTTTGATTTGACATGGGATTTAGGTATTTATCAGAATGGAAACTCTTCAGTAGGAAATTATATTTGGAATGATTTGAATAATGATGGTGTCCAAAATGAATCCATTAATGACGGAGTAAATGGCGTAACTGTTAACCTATATGACAATGCCAATCCAGGCGTTATTTTAAAAACTTATGTAACAGCAAACGATGCCAATGGCAATCCAGGTTATTATCTTTTCGATAACTTAATACCGGGAGATTATTATTTAGAATTTGTGTTGCCAACAAGCACAACTTTTACAAGTCAAGGAGGAACAGGTATATCTGATTCAAACGATTCCGATCCTTCTGACATAAATGGATTGACTGAAGTTTTTACTTTGTCTGCTAATGAGTATGATGATAGTTGGGATGCAGGTTTGATCTTATCCGGTGTAGAAGAATGCACAAATGGAATTGATGATGATGGAGATGGTTTAGTGGACTGTGATGACCCTGATTGTATATCAAGTCCAACAATAGACATTTCGGATAACGAAGTGTGTGTAAACGAGTTAATTGATATTAGCTCAAGTGATATCGGAAGCGGAACTACTTATACATGGGATTTTGGAAATGGATCTAATCCTGCTTCGGGATCAGGAATTGGCGTTCATAATGTAGAATATTCTAGCTGTGGTACAAAGACTATATCTTTAACCGTTAACAGAAATTCATGTAGTTTAACAGTAGATAGTCTGATAAATGTTGTTGATAATACTTCACCTATTTGGAGTATTGCGCCTCAGGATTTAATTATGGAATGCGAATCAATCGCCAATTATCCGGACTCTATTTCGCAATGGTTATCTGTACTAGGTGGAGGTTCAGTCAGCGACAACTGTAGTGCTTTGGCAATTGAAAATAATTATAGCGGTTTAATTCCTGATTGTGGATCGACGGGTACTTCTACCGTCGTTTTTACTGCGACGGATAGTTGTGGGAACAGCGCTACCTCTTCTGCAATAATAAGTATAGAAGATAATGAGCGCCCCTTCATAGCAAGTGTTCCAGATGTGTTAGTGGAGTGCGATGATATTCCAGTGGCACCTACCCCACTTGTGGTTGATAGTTGTGATGTTTCACCCGAACTGGTTTACCAAGAAGTGGTGGTTCAGCATCCTAGTAAAAATTGGAATTCTTCTGGTTCGTGTACATTGCTTTATAGTCTTACTTCTGGCACTTACGACGATAAAGGAACAGTGTCCACAATTGATGATGAAATGACTTTTGTTGTGACCGTTATTGGTCAGAATACCGGTGCTATGTGGTCGGCAAATATTGGAGGTATTTTGGAATCAGGAGCCTATTACGAATCCTATCTTGTGGGTCCTGTTTTGTCTGGAGGTTCTACCATGAGCTTTATAATTAGCGATGTAATTGATGGAGCTTGTAGTACTGTGGTAGACGTCAATGCGAATGATTTCTAAAAATTGCTTTCCATTTTGTATTTTGTAGGACATATGTGGACTTGTAATAAATGTAAAAGATCTTTTCGGAATACCAATCAAAGGCATTCTTGTGTCCAGTTGAATGTGAATGACTTCTTTATCAAGAGGCCTGATCATTTAAAGGCATTGTTCGTCACTTTGAAAAAATATGTTAGCACTTTGGGGAGCTTTGTTGAAGAAGCTGTGCCACCCGATGTCATCCGTTTTAAAACTGTATCGACTTTTCTTTCGGTGAAAGTGAAAAGTAAACATTTGGAAATCACTTTTTATTTGGACTATCTTGATGATGTTCCTCCTGTTTCAAAATATTTACATTCTTCAAAGAATCGAGTTATCCATTTGGTAGCAATTGACAGTGAAGAAGATATTGACAAACAGCTGGAGGATTGGATCTGCTATTCTCATAATTTGATAAATGGTTAAGTAAATAAGTTTTAATTTTAGCACAATGCCAAATCCATACGAAGACCTTTTTGAAGAGCAGGGAAAGAATGAAAATCAACATGATCGAAATTCATTATTTAGTAGTGAGGAGAGCTCATTGTCATTTGATGAAAACGCCAAAGAGCCTCTTGATGAAATACTGGAAGCTATAAGTGTATTTAATTCGAAGGCAGAGCACTTTGCAAAACTATTGAGTAGGTTGAAAGTTGTTGATCATAAAGTTGATTCTGGTCTTGTTAAACTTTTTGTTGAAAAAGAGGACAAATATGACAAGGGGTCACTTAAGAAGGAAAGGCAATACCATGAGTTACTTGCCTCTAAATTTACTGCTATTATAGAACCTATGCGCTCGTTGGCTGAGTTGCATTTGAGTATGCTTCGTCAATTTGACTTGAATATAGATAAGAATTATTATTCTGTAGAAAAGACGGATAAGACTGTTCGGTCAGAGAAAGCGGATGCAATTGACGGTATTAATTTGCAAAGAAAAATCTTAGCGGAAGCAACTTCTAATCTTGATTTATTAGTCGAGTCGCTCCGGGATTCAGAGAAACGGCTTCGCGACTATGTTGATGTTGGAGGCATGAATAATATATCCAATTCTGAGTTTGAATTTTTAATTCAAAAGCGAGAATTGCTGACATCGGGGCGCACCCACCAATTTGACTATTCTTTTTTTAATTTCAATTTTTTAGATAAGACGGTAATATCCTTAGGGATCTATATGAAGGAAACGACTTCTCAGTATTTGGGGCGTTTGCGGAATATTTTTGAATGAATAAATCTAGTTAGGAGGTGTTCTTTGCGGCTATTTTAAAGTTGTTTACTCATATGTAAATTTCTTATCAGAAAATTTTATTTAAGTAAAAACGTTATCTTATACGAATTAGAAAAATTATCTTGGTGGTAAAGCGATTTTATGTGTGGAATTTTTGGGATTGTGAATCAAGATCGGAAGGCAGTGAGTCAAGATTTGATCGAGGCAGGTACAAAATTAGTCGCCCACAGAGGTCCTGATGGAAGTGGTTTTTTTATTGATGCAAATATTGGTCTTGGACATCGGAGATTATCAATCATTGACTTAACTGATAGTGGGAATCAACCTATGCACGGTTGGGATTCCATCATTATATATAATGGTGAAATTTATAACTATTTAGAAATAAAAATTGAATTAGAAAAAAAAGGCTATAATTTTAAAAGCCAATCAGATACAGAAGTAGTACTAGCCGCTTATCGTGAATGGGGTGAGAACTGTGTAAAGAGGTTTAATGGAATGTGGGCTATGGTGATCTATGATAAAAGTAAAAATATCTTATTCTGTTCAAGGGATCGGTTTGGGATTAAACCGTTTTATTTTACCCAGCTAAATCGACAATTTAGTTTTGCTTCCGAGATTAAACAATTCTCAGTATTAAATAACTGGACTTCGAAATTAAATAAAGTCCGATGTTTCGAGTTTTTAGTTTATAATTATCATGACCATACCAACGAAACAATGATCGATGGTGTATATCAATTACCGAAAGGGCATAATTTAATTTACGACCTAACAACACATACGTATATCGTTGACTCTTATTATTCAATAGTAAAAAGCAAAGTCCCCTACTCTACTGCTGATGTTTCTCTACGCTTTAAAGCATTATTCAAAAAAGCTGTAAAAAGCAGATTGAGGTCAGATGTAAAATCTGGTTCCGCATTATCAGGTGGTTTGGATAGTTCTTCTATTGTTTGTATGGTAGAGGAAATAAATAAAGAAGCCCATTCCGAAAAGACAATATCCTCTGAGTCTGTATCCGCTTGTTTTGGAGATGAAAAATATAGTGAAGAAAACTTTGTAGATATAGTTTCAACAACTACAAATACAACCATTCACAAAGTTTATCCTAACTATGAAGAATTAATTCAGAAATTAGATAAGATCATTTGGCATCAAGATGAACCTTTTGCAGGAACCAGCATTTATGCTCAATATGCTGTTTTTGAAAAAGCACGAGAAAAAGGAATTACTGTTATGTTGGATGGACAGGGCGCGGATGAAGTTTTGGCTGGATATGAAAAGTTTTATCTTCCTTTTTTGAAGTCATTAAAAGATAAAAGCTTAATCAGAAGTGCAAAAGAATTGAAAGCAATATTTAGTTTACATTCTTTTGGATGGGCCCAAGCATTATCTGCTCTTAATAAATTTAAAAAAAAGGCTGAATTTAACAAGCCTGATTGTTTAGGTAGTTTTTGGTCAGTTCAACAAAATGATTTATTTAAGCGAAGTGAGGATAAAACCATATTTGAAACTTCTATTAATTTATTATATGAAATGGGAATTTCTGTATTACTCCATTATGAAGATAGAAACTCTATGGCGCATTCTGTTGAATCGAGAATACCATTTCTAGATTATAAGTTGGTAGAGTTTATACTTTCCTTGCCTGATGAAATGAAAATAAAGAATGGAAAGAGAAAATTTATTTTGCGTGAAGCTATGAAGGATCTTATTCCTGAGGAAATTTACAATAGGTTTGACAAAATGGGCTTTGTAACTCCGCAAGAAAAATGGATGAGTGCAAACAAACTATTTTTTGATAACGAATTAACATCAATCATATCCCAGTATCCAAAACTTTTCAAATTTGAACTTTTGAATTCCGATGATTGGGAATTGAAATGGCGGGTTTTTGTTTTTGGGAAATGGTTAAGAATATTCAATATACAAGTCGATTAGATGAATTTGGAAAAAGTAGAAAATATCATCAGAAAGATTCTACCGCTTGACCGTTGGTGGTTTAAGAAAATGTGTGCTGGTCTAAATTTGAGTCTTTCTTATTCATTGAATAAAGATGCATTCAATATATTCAAATCAATTTTCATTGACCGTGAATATGCTGAATACTTTCCTTTTGGGGAAGAAGTAACGATTGTGGATATAGGTGGACATTATGGTTTTTTTGCAATGTTTGCAGCAATGAATACTCACTCGGAATCAATAATAGTTTCTTTTGAAGCGAGTTCTCAAAACTTTGAAGTGATGCAAAATAATTTTAATAAAAATCCTTTTACCAATATCCAATCTTATAATAAAGCGGTTTCTCATATAAAAGGAAAAATTGATGTCTACGGTGGTAAATCGTTTAATCACAGCACTTTAAAGAGTCCTGTATCAAATAAATTAAATGAGGTGGAATCTACTACATTGGCCCAGATTGTAGAGGATTATGGTCAGGTTGATTTTTTAAAAATAGATTGCGAAGGAGCTGAATATGAAATTTTGCTCAATTCTACTTTTACAGTATTAAAAAATATTAGGGTTATCTCTTTGGAATTTCACGATCGGATAAAGGAAGGCTTAGGTCCAGAACAGTTGCGAAAACATCTATCAAAATGTGGATTTAAAACTGTGAAATATCAACATAGCGTTGATCGAAGTTTCAGTAATAATGTATTTGGAAGAATGATTTTTCTACGAGAAGAATAGAAAAGTTAGAGTTCAAAATTTTTGGCTAAATTCTCTATAGAAAGGTGTTCGAGTTTTTTCGCAAAGTCCCTTCTTTTTTCAAAATAATCCATTTCATGGATTTTCGTCAATAACACTTTTTCCAATTCTTCTTGATTCTCGTATCTGCTTACTAAGCTCTCAACAGCTGAAGGTAGCGGATAAAATTTAGGTAAGATTCCTGGGATTCCGAATCTGATCATATCATTTACTCCCCCACTTATATTTGTCAATCCATATTGTTCATTGATTATTCCAACTTTAAAATTTTGTTTTAAAGGAAGAATAATAAGATTGGCTTTTCTTAGATGACTATCGTAGGTTCTTTGGTCTAAGATTTCATTGTATGATTTAAGTTTCAGGAATTTACTGTCTAGTGTTGAGAATTTATTTAATAGTAATTTACCGAACTTATTGTTTGCGTTTCCCAACAAACACAAGGTTACTTTTATGTTGAGTTGACTTTGAATGTTTTGAAAAGCGTAGAGTAACATCTCGTAATTTTTGCCTTCATTTCTGATTGTTCCAGGGACAACGATATTGAAGGCATCTTGCTTTTCTGAAAATTGGAATCCTTCATATATTGCAAGAGGTATTGTATTTCTTACTTTTATTCTCTTCAATAATTCGCTATAATGTGTATGAAAGTGATTTTTAATTTCATCTGATGAAAAAGCAATTTCATCAAAAGTTGAAACAAATTCTTGGTAAATATTTTTTTGATCAATGATAAAAAAGCGAATGTATTTCAAAATGTCTTTTGCAGAAAAAGCCGGGTTAATGTGAGTACTTGGATTGAGGTATGTGTTGGCGTTATGAATGATTAGAATGGATTTGGCTTTAAAGTTCATTGTTTTATAAGCTAGGTGCCCATTAAGCATCGTAGTAAAGAGGTGTACTTCACAGCTATTTAGTTTTTCTTTATTATTTTGGAAAAAATTTCTTTTGGATAAACCAATTGAGAACACATGCCATTCAATGTTTTTACACTCAAGTAGTTCATAAAGGTCTTCTTTAACGATAAGTGAGCAAAATATTTTAATTTTGTTCCTTTGGAATAGGAGAATTTTAGATACTGAACGGAGTACCTCTGAGTGGCGTTGGAATTCTATGAGTGCGATGGTTGGCATTGGATAGTAAAGATAGTCTATGGTTGACTAAAATTGTAAAAAGAAGTTTTTTATGAGCGTTAAACGATTAAAAGGTTTTTTCAGAAAATTCGATTTATTTTATACTCTTAGGTATTCTTCTTTGTTTTTAAAGATGGATCGCTTTTTTCGTCCCAGAATTCTAAAAGGAATTCATGCAGAAACCACATTGTACAAAAGTATTTTTAATCGGAGCAATTTACACATTTTTGATGTTGGAGCAAATGAGGGATACACAACAGAGGCATTGCTTCCTTTTTCCGAAAACATAATATGTTTAGAACCTGAGGAACAGAACATAAAGGCCTTGCAGGCTCGATACAAGAATAATTCTAAAGTAAAAGTATTAGGGAAAGCGGTAAGTGAGGAAATTGGGCAAAGTAGGCTATTTATAGAATCTACAGGATCCACTTTGCATACATTGAGTGATAAATGGAAAACTCTATTGGAAAATCCAGACAATGACCGATGGCAAAAATCCCTACCATTCAATAAATCAATCCAAATTGAAACGACAACTTTAGATTCTTTAATTGAAAAGTATGGAGCACCAGATTACATTAAAATAGATGTAGAAGGATATGAGTATGAGGTCATAAAAGGATTGAGTAAAAGTATTCCATTAATTAGTTTTGAAGCTAATTTACCTGAGTTTTTAGAAGAAAGTGTCTTATGCGTAAACAGGCTATTAACTATTGATGAAAGGTATCGATTTAATTACTCTGTTTTTGATAACTTGGAATTGGAAAAATACCTCAAAGGACCAGAATTTATAGCATATTTGAAGAAAACAAAGCTGCGTTACATGGATGTGTTTTGTCAATTGAGTTAAGTCAGAAAATTTTAATATGCCAGAGCCGCCTATTTTTTCGATTATAATGCCGACCTATAATAGGGCCAATTTGATCTCTCTGGCTATTCAGAGTGTGATTGATCAAAAACTTGAGAACTGGGAATTAATCATCATAGATGACGGGTCGAAAGATCACACCAAAAAAGTTGTGGATTCATTCTCTGACAACCGAATAAGATATTTCTATCAAAAGAATCAAGAGAGAAGTGCTTCAAGAAATAACGGCATTTCGTTTGCTAAAGGAGA
>CALIAG010000131.1 GCA_938041325.1 uncultured Saprospiraceae bacterium
TCTTGTTCTAATTCGTTTTGTACATAGTAGTCTTTGGTGTGTTCTTTATCACAACTTGTCAAAAGGACTGATACCAAAATAAACAAGGATACTTTTATAGAATGATTCATCTTTTGAAATTTAGTTGCCTTATTTTTTCGAGGGCTTCCAATTTGTTTTTGGAAAATAGTTAAGCACTTCTTCATCGACTTCAGAAATCGCAATTCTAAAACCGACTTTTACAGAAGCATTGTCTTTGTTCTTTCCTTGTCGACTGCCCGGTTGTGCATAAACTAAGCCATTTGCCCAAGAGCCGCCTTTGCAAATTTTTACATTGCTATTTGTGAGTATTTTCTTATCGTGCTCCATTTTTTCAATCGCATTCTTTACTGTCCATTCTTCCACATCAAAGTTGTTTTGAAAATAAGCGATTTCATTTTCAATTTCACTTGAAGTGGACAAGATTTTAGCATCATAGTTGTCAAAAAAAATGGTTTTTATCTGTGCTTGATCCGCTGTCCATTCAGAAACGTTGCCTGCCATATTGTAAATGCCATAATCATTGGGCGGATAAGAAGCCACTTCACAGGTGTAAAGGCAGCCGTCATCCGCATAGCTTTTGATCGGAACGCCATTTTGATCAAATATTTGCCCTAGATTAGTGAGCTGAAGTAATTCGCTGAGCATTTTGTCTTCAGGCCAAGCATAGGGACTTCTTTTTTCTGTTCTATCTTCACTTGGCTTTTTCATAGCTGCGAATTCCCATTCATTTTCTGTTGGCAACCTGAATTTTACAGAACTCTTTTTTCCTTTTTTCCTCAGCAATTGATTTACTTTTTCTGTTTTCCATTGGCAGTATAATCTGGCTTGATCCCAAGTAATTCCAACAACCGGAAAATTATTGAAATTTGGTTTCGAAAAATAATTCTTCGCATGGGGTCTATTATACGTGTACTTGAATTCATGTAGCCAAAGAGAAGTATCTGGATAATAGATGGCCTTAGCTTTTGCTTTTCCTATTTCTTCAACTTTCTCATTATAAAAAGCTTTCCATTCTGAATTGGTCACCTCAGTTGCGCTGATGTAATAAGAACCTACAGTAGCTCTTTGAGGTATGCCCTGCGAAAATAATGTTGAATCGGATACTGTTGGTGTAAAGGGGCTTGTCGAGCCTTTGGTAAATTCCTTTCCTTCAATATAAATCATTTTAGAAAAATGATCTTTTAGATTATTGTCCGCAATAACTGGACTTTTAAGTTGGTCGCGACTTGTGTTTTTTGATAATCCAAGAATAAAAGGCAATGCTATAAATAGACAAATGAATGCTTGATAATTCGAGTATTTCATAATATATTTTAGTTTCTACTTGTCGTTAACGGTTAGTATATGTGTCGTGTAGGATTGTTTCAAAGTAGAACAACAAGCCGTTTAAAGGTAAGGGTTTTTATTTAATCCAACCTACTGCTTTTCTCCATTCGTTCATTTCTTTTTTTCTATTTTCAAAATCTGCTGGTGGGGTTTCGTTTTCGCTTTTGGCTCGTTTCCTTATTGTTTCGGTTTGTTCATCTAGCGAATTCAGTCCGATGGATTTTCTTCTTTGGTTTACTTTGCTTAAATCGTCAAAAGGTTTTGGGCTAAGTTCTCCGTTTTTGTCCCAATCAAATTGAGTTCCATAAGTTTGTGGTTGGTCTTCTAAAACAGCTATTCGGTCGCTTAGATAAGCTAGATTTTTGGGATTTGCTTTGTTTTCATTGACTGCTTTTTCCAATAGTTTCAGGCACTTTTTCATAAAGTCCGGTTGTCCAATGGAATGCTGTATAACCAGCCAAGCAGCTTCGTTGGCTTCTTTTCCTACTTTGTCAATTGTAGGATAACCTATTTTACTTATCACCTCCTCTAAAAGCCCTGCATTCTTGTTGTGCAATTGTTCCATCTCTTTGTGATAACCTTTCCAAAGTTCTCCGCTTTGAATCAGTTGGTCCCTTAGTTTCAGATCGGCATCTTTTAGCGCTATTATTTTTTCAGCAATGATTTTGTATTTCATTCTTTGTCAGCAATTCTATTCTTCATAAATATCAAATTCGGCAGACACAGACTGCATTAATTCTGCATTGGCAAAATCATCATCTGTCATCACCGAGAGTTTCTCCAGGTAAATATCAAATTGGCCGTTTTTGAATATCGATAGCATTTTTCCTCCATTTGCACATTTAGCTTCGTGCGCAACATTTGGAGGAACGGTGATGGTATCTCCCTCCTTTAGAATGACGGTCTCATCATCAAAAACAAGTTCCATTTCACCTTCTATCATGTAGAAAACTTCGGTCATTATTTTATGGTAATGGCGTTTTAAATGGAAGCCCGGTTTTAGCGTATCTTCAACCATGCACAATTCTCCGTTGGTATCTCTAGAGGAGACTTTAACAAAACAATGATCTTGTGAATAATCATAATTTTTGCCTTCTCCATTTCTTATTAATTTCTGTGTTTCCATAATTTTATTTTTAGGTTTGGATTGTGATAATTGAAGGTATGGTTTTTATTCTACTCCTTTCTTAATACTTCACTTAGTTTATTTAAAGTAATTGATAGTTTTTCTATTTCTAAATAACCAAAACCCAATCGGAAATACCTTCTAGATTCACCAAACCATTCTCCATTCGCGATTTGAATTCCCATCGCTTTGCAGGAGGAATAAAATGCCTCAATATGGTCTTTGTCAAATTTGTCTTCCTTTAATTTTATGCAGCAAAGTGCACCAGCTTTCGGTTCAATCCAACTGATGAATTCCTTGTTTTGTTCTACCCACTTTTTAGTTAACTCTAAACCTGCAATAGAATGAATTCTTCGACTTTTGAAAATTTCATCTTCCTTTTTAAGCACTTGTAATGCTACAAATTCATCCAAAACAGAATTGGAAATTACTGTATTCATTTTAGCAATTCCAACTTGTTGAATAAATTGCTCATCGCTGGAATAAAGCCAGCCAATTCTCAAACCTGGTGTTCCATGACATTTAGACAAGGATGAAACCGTGATAATGTTGTCTCTTAAACCTGCGCAAGTTGGAATGACATCATTGTCACCGTAGGTGGCTTCGCGGTAGGTTTCGTCAATGAGCAATTTACAATTCGGATATTGATTATTTAATCGTTCCGAAATTTCTACTATTTCAGTTTTGGTATGAATGGTTCCTGTTGGATTTAGTGGAGAGACTAGAATAATTAATTTTGTTTTATCCGTTACCTGGCTGAACAGTCTATCTATATCCATCCGGTATTCTTCTTCAAAAGACAATTTGACCAAGACTCTTTTAAAACCCAAACTTTCAATCAAATCCATGGTGGGTGGAAAGTTCGGTTGCACAGTTAAGACTTCATCGTTTTTTTCACACAAACAAAGCATTGCTAAGAAAATTCCAAATGCAGAACCATTTGTGATTGCGATCTGGTTGCTAGTTACCTTTAGTTTTTCGCCAATTTTTTCCCGCAGCGGCTTATTGCCTTGCGAAGTTCCATAGTCCAATTTTAGATTCATTAATGCTTTGGAAAATTCATCGTCCCAAATTTCCTTCAGAATCAAATCCTTGTTGGTACTTTCAGCGACATTGAATTCTAATCTTTCATCTAAAAGTGAAATGATATCATTACTTGGAAACTTCATTTTTGCTTATTTTATTAGTTTGTCAGCTTTATGTTTTTTTGTAATTTACATCACAACTTAATGAATTTATTCTTGCCAATTGCCTTCTTTTCATCATTAAATAATAACAGAGAATAGATGCCTTTTGAGAAGCTACTTATGTCAATTTCATGGCCTGGTAGCACGTTTCCTTGCCAAAGCATTTGTCCATCCATATTGTAAATCTCTCCGAAGTAATTGCGCTGATTCTGACTTTCGATTTTGATGGAGTTTTCAGCAGGGTTTGGGTAAACGGTAATATTGTTTTCCTTGTCAATCGTTAATGCATTGCTCACGGTTCCTCCAATGACTTCTAGCTCTTCATTGCTGTCAAATGGATTGGACCATTTTTCATTGGTATAAATATCAGAACCGGTTAGAGTTTTGATAAAAGCTTCTAGCTGTCGTCTTTCTTCCGCAGTTAAATTTAAAGGAATTCCGTTGTCGTCTATTCTGAGGTCTATCATTGGATTTGTTATAGAGACTTCGTCATAGTGATCTAATACTTCGTCAAAAGTAGTTGCTTGTCCGTTGTGAAATAAGGGACCATTCAAAGAACCATTCGGTCCAAAAAGATCGCGTAAATTGGGCGCTCTAGTAATGTCTAAAACTTGAGAACTATCCATCTCTGTAATGATGCCATTATTGCCGCTCTCTGGTGTAAAGGTAAAGGAGGGTGCAGAGTGACAATTGAAACAGCCAACTCCTCCGCCAATTCTTGCTCCCGTTATATCTTTAATAGCATCAGTGTTAAAAAGTAATTTCCCCGCGTTTTCTTCATCTGTAAAATTGGGAAAA
>CALIAG010000132.1 GCA_938041325.1 uncultured Saprospiraceae bacterium
ATAGGCCTCTATCCATTCCGCTATGGAAATGTTACTCTGTCCTCCAAGGACTGGAAAGGAAACTAACTTTGAAAGAATATCTGTTGCTGTCATGGTTTTAGTGTTTAGAAATCAGTATTTAGTATCTAGTACTTAGTACTCAGTATTTTCGTATTTCGTGTCTGATAATTAGTTGTAATTGGTCCATACTAAATACTCACTACTAAGTACTTCTTACACAGGCCCCCATCCAATCGCCACACTAAAAATCAAAAAGCCCCAAGCAATTACCAAAATAATCATCGTCAAGGGAAAGGCAAAACGCAACCATTTATCGAAAGGCACTCTGCACATCCCCAACATGGCGATCAAACCTCCTAAGGCAGGGTTAAACATATTGGTCACCCCATCTCCGATCTGAAAGGCCAAGATGGAACATTGTCTTGTGAGACCTACTAATTCGCCAACGGGAATCATAATAGGCAATGTTGCATAAGCCTGACCACTTCCCGAAGGAATCATCAAGTTCATTACACATTGAGATAAGGACATGAGAATCGCAGAAGCATAGCCTGGAAAATGAGTGAGCGTACTGGCCATTTGATAAGCGATGGTATCACTTACATTTCCCATTTCTAATATTACTTTAATGGTGGTGGCATAGCCGACCATAAATGCTCCGGGTGCAACTATAGCAACATACTTCAATGTAGTTTCTCCCATTTCTCTTGAACTCATTCTGGAAACTATACCAGAGACCACTCCTATCATTATAAATATTGCAGAAATTTCATTTAGGTACCAACCGTATTGAAAAATTCCATTCAGCATTATTGCTAAGCCACCTACGAAAACAGTTAAGACCAACCAATTGTTGGTCGACATTTCATAGTCATCGATGTTTTTTGACAATTTCAAACCTTCCGTTTCCAAACCTTTTCCAAGACCTGATTCTGGATTTTTCAATAGTTTTTTAAAATATCGGACATTATACCAAGCGACTATGCTAAGTGCTATAAAGCAAAGAACGGAGCGAAGCAATGCACCGGAGAACATTGGCATTTCTCCTATCTTGTGTCCAATCCCAACGGTATATGGATTAATTGGCGATAAGCCAAAGCCTATGGTCACCGCAGCAACTGAAATGCCAGAAGCCAATATCAAATCTCCTCCCAAAGCAAGTGCCATGACAGCGGCAATTGGGACCATTGCGATATTATTTTCATAACCAACGAAGACTCCTAACAATCCAAATACGAAAGTCATCATGACCACTATAAAATACCGTCTTTCTAGGCCCAAATTTTTCACCAAAGAACCCACTGTATTCTCCACCGTTTTTGACCGATCAAGAATTCCAAACATGATTCCTCCCGCAAAGACCACAAAGATTATTTCAGCAGCAGATTTAAAGCCTAAGGAAAGTGCCCTAAACATATCCATAATGCTAACGGGCGTTTGGTCGATTGTATGGTAAGATCCAGGAATTACTCTCTGCCTTCCTTCTACCAATTCTCGTTCATACATCCCTGCAGGCAATAGATAACTAAGGATTGTCGCAAAAACGATAATCGCAAAAAGCATTGCTACTGGGTGGGGAATTCGTTCATACCATTTCATTTATCGTATTCTTTTGGGCGATTAGCGCTCCTATTGGGTGAATGAATCAAAACACATTCAAGCGAATGAACCGCTAGCGAACTTCAGACTTAGATGTAGCTATTGTGCTCCATTTTTAAACAAATCTATCAAAGAAACTAAGGTAGCGAATTTTAATAAACTAAAATCCATTCGCAAAGGGTAACCTTTCTTGAATTCAAGTTATATGAGCTTATACAAGTTTAATCAACAACTCCATAATACTAAATTGAAACAGTAATGAAAAATCTTTTACAATTCCTTTTCTTGTTTTTAATAAGCTTAAATCTCAACGCTCAGGATAATTATTTTGGCGTTTGGAGAACAGGCACTGGTGCCCAACAAACATGGTCTGTGCCTACCCTGTCTGAATTCATAGACTTGGATGAATCTTTTTTCCAACAGGGTTATAGAATGGATGACTTCGAACACTATGTCAAAAATGGCCAAGACTTCTATTTTGGATCTTGGAGAGCAGGTAGTGGAACTCAATGGTGGAGAATAGAAAACTCCTATTCAGAATTATTGACCTGGTCCAATACTTATGAAAGCCAAGGTTTAAGAATGGTCGATTTTGAATGTTTTACGACCAGCAATGGAAGCGTAAAATTCTATGGAGTATGGCGGCCAGGTACGGGTGCTCAAGAAATCCTTGGACGCACCAATTCTTCTGATTTCTGGGACCTCAATCAGGATTTGATTGAAGATGGTTATCGAAGAGTAGATTTTGAACATATAATTGAAAATGGTCAGGATGTATATTATGGTGTTTGGAGAACAGGCAGTGGAACACAATTTTCAAGAATTGTTGGCACATTAGAAGAGTGGCAAGAGTATGATAACGACTATGTCAATAATCAAGGTTTACGTCTACATGATTTCGAGCATTATTATACAGCAAATGGCAATGAAAAATTTTATGGGACTTGGCGAACAGGAACCAGTACTCAACAAGTTCGAATACGCAGTACCTTTTCCGAGTGGGCAGACATCAACAGTGATTTCATAAATAATCAAGGATTGAGGATGACTGATTTTGAATATTATGAAACTACACCTGGTTGTAATTATAATGGAAACTTGACTTTTGAAGGAATTGGTGAGCAGGAAGCTTGCGACAATTTGATTCGTTGTTTTATGGATGAATACGATATTCCCGGTGCTAGTTTTGCATTGGCCAAAGATGGGAAATTGATTTATAAAAAAGCTTTTGGACATTCCGACCTCAATCAAACTCAAGCGACCAAGGATCATGATTTATTCAGAATAGCAAGTATTTCCAAACCCATAACCTCGGTTGCTATAATGAAAATGATGGAAAATGGGCAATTGAATTTGTCAGACAAAGTTTTTGGAAGCGGTGGTTTACTCCAGAATCATCCAGCCCTTTCAGGGATCATCATTACAGATGCGAGGATTAATGACATTACCGTTCAACACTTATTGGAACACTCTGCGGGATGGGATCGAGATGTAAATTGTTTTCCGAGTCCAACCAGCCCTTATCCAAATTCTTTTAGTGGCTGTGATCCGATTGTTGCTCCGCTTTATGTAACCAGTTTATTAAACGCACCGAATCCCGCAACCGAAGCGAATTTGATACAGTTTTTGTTATCAAGAGGATTGGATTTTACACCCGGTACCGATTATGCTTATTCAAATATTGGTTATTTAATGCTAGGCGAAATCATTGCACAAGTCTCTGGTATGACTTATGAAGAATATGTACAATTCGCAGTTTTCGACCCGCTGGGTATATGTGATATGCACCTAGCGAAAAATCTTTTAGCAGATAAATTGGAACGAGAAGTTGAATACAACGGAAATGGGACTACCCTATCCTGCTATGGAGATGGATCTGTCGTTCCTTGGGAGTATGGTGGTTTGAACTTGGAAGCAATGGGCGCGCATGGCGGATGGGTAGCAACGGCAAAAGATTTGATCCAACTTCTTGTATCTGTAGATGGATTTACAACTAAGCCAGACATTCTAAATGCATCGTCTATTTCTACAATGACAACGCCTTCTGCAAATAATGCCAACTATGCAAAAGGTTGGGGCGTAAATTCCAGCAACAACTGGTGGCATACAGGTGCCTTAAGTGGAACCGCTACTTTTTTTGCAAGAACCAACAGTGGATATACCTGGTCGGTTTTGCTAAACAAACGAGTAACCGGTAACTCCAATTTTTGGGCTGATTTCGATGACTTGCCATGGAACTGTGTTGCTGATTTGGAAAATATTCCAAGCTATGATTTGCTATTGGCACCACATAGCAATAGTTCAGATCTTGCTACAGACAACCTTACTTTGAATAGTGCTGATCTCAATTGGCAATCGGGTGATGGTAGTTCAAGACTTGTGGTTATTCGTGCTAATGAAGAGATTGAAAACTTTCCAGTGGATGGAGTTGAATACAGTGCGAGTACTTATTTTGGAGACGGCCAAAATTTGGGTAATGAAACTTATGTTTTATATGCTGGTTCTGGAAATTCAATTAATATTCAGAATTTAGAAATCAATACAGAATACTTTATTCAGGTTTTTGATTTCAACCAAAATTCAAATACGGGTTTCCATGCCTTGTACAAATTATGTGGAAATAATTCCATGAGTTTCACTTTGATGGACAGTGATGAAGATGGATATTTATCTGAGCAAGATTGTGATGATTCGAATCCAAATATTTTTCCAGGTGCAATAGAGATTCCGAATAATGAAATAGATGAAGATTGCGATGGATCTGATTTAATGACAACGAGTTCAAAAGAGTTGACAGATTTAGGACTTGAGGTTTTTCCAAATCCGTTTACGAATTTGCTGCAGTTGCAAACTAAAATCTCTACTCCTGCACAAATAACCTTGAATGCCGTTACTGGTCAGCAAGTATTTGAAGCAAAGGGAATGCTCCCTTATCAAATGGATTTATCATCACTGCCTTCGGGTGCATATATTTTAGTAATAAACCCAGAAGGATCAAATGAAAAAATAGTCCGGAGAGTTATGAAAATTAAATAATAATTAATCACTAAAAAGAGCAATTAAAAAAACCTATTCGATAATTCGAATAGGTTTTTTCGATTTTAAGAATGTTAGGTAGTTGAAGATAAAGAAGAGAAGGACAGGATCCTTCTCTTCTAGGAGTTTTTTTTTGAAAAGCTCAACTTTTGGTTTTGCATGTATGCCTCACTACAAAAACCAACTCGATATTTTGGATTACTTAATTGTGCATGAGCTTTGAAATCGACTCTGTCACACCTTTTTTAACGAGCACAAAGTATTGCCTTTTTTGGATTTAGCCGCAAAGTAAACTCCACACTTTGCGGATGACTTTTCTGGTGGACTCATATTTTAAGTATTAAAAAATATCCAGAGTTTTTATCGTTCGTTTTGATTTTCGATTTGAGCGTCATGATATAGTAAAAGAGAAAAACTCATGAAGGTCAAAGATAAACGTAGGATTTATCAAAAAAGAGAGAAATAATTTAAAGCAAAACGAACGATTAACCGTGGATTTGTTTTGGTGAAAATTACAATACTTCAAATTTAATTTTTTATTCTTTATAATCCAAATAAAACACACAATTAATTTTATTTGTTGCTATTTTAACAATACATTATTCTTAAAATAAAAGAAAATAGAGAATATTAAATATATCTGTTTTATTTTAAATATATCTTCATTACGTAATAAACTTATAACCGGAAAAGGATGCACCGTCAAATCAAGATTAAGTCGAATCATCCTTTTTCAAAATATTAGGAATTGTATTTGCAAGTAATAGTACAAATCCAAAAGAAAGGTCTCAAACTTTTAAAATAAAAATTACTTATGAAGGTAAAACTTGAATCTTGGACACTTTCGGAGAATTGGCAAACAATCTCAGAAAAAGTAACAGTCAACAATCCACAATTAGTTCTTGCTTTTGGAAACCGTCAAATTCTGTCTCAACAGAATCACTATGACGAAATTAAAGCCAAATATCCTCAAAGCGAAATTCTAATCTGTAGCACTTCTGGAGAAATCTCCAATGAAAATGTATCAGACGAATCTCTTAGCTTGACAGCAATAGAATTCGAACATACTCAGCTAAAGACTTATTCTATTAATATTTCAGATCACGTAGACAGCTTTGAAGCAGGTAAAGCTATTGTCGATCAATTCGAAAAAGAAAATTTAAAGCATATATTTTTACTTTCTGATGGCCAATTGGTCAACGGAAGTTTATTGGTTAAAGGAATCAACGATTCATTAAACAATGAAGTTACGGTAACCGGAGGATTGGCTGGAGACGGATACGAATTTGCTAAGACCTTAAGTGGTCTCAATCAAAATCCACAGCCTGGAAATATTATCGCTGTTGGTTTTTACGGAGACAATATTGAGATAGGATTTGGAACAAAAGGAGGATGGAATGTATTTGGCCCTGAAAGAGTCGTCACCAAATCTATAGGAAATGTACTCTACGAATTAGATGGAATTTCTGCATTAGAATTGTATAAAAAATATTTAGGTGAAGCAGCAAATCAGCTTCCAAGTTCTGCGCTTTATTTTCCTCTTTCGATAAAAGTCGGTCCCAAATCAATTCCTATTGTCAGAACTATTCTTTCCATTGATGAAGATGCACAAAGTATGACTTTTGCAGGCGACATACCTATTGGTTCATTCGCTCAATTGATGCGACATAGTGTAGATGGACTTGTTGATGGAGCTGAAGATGCTGCAAAGCAAAGCTTTCATAAAACAGTACATGAAGAACCTGACTTAGCAATCTTAGTTAGTTGTGTAGGAAGAAAAATTGTTTTGGGTCAAAATGTAGAAGAAGAGATTGAAGTCGTGAGGGATACCTTTGGAGATAAAACACCTATTATAGGTTTCTACTCTTATGGCGAAATAGCTCCTTTTGAAAATACATTTGATTGCAACTTGCACAATCAAACAATGACTATAACTACCTTTAAAGAGCATGGGACAACATCATAAATTACTAGAACGACAAATCAAGAGGAAATTAAAAAATGGGGAAACCATCCCCGATTCCTTTTTGGAACTTTTTGATGCCATCAGTTCTAGCTACGAACATTTCGAAAATGATCGCAGGCTATTAGAACGCGCGATGACCATTAGTTCCAATGAATTGCGTGAAAATTACGAACAATTGGCTGTTCAAGCTGAGTTAAAAAGAAGCAATGCAGAATTGCAATCTTTTGTCTCTACCGCTTCGCATGACCTGAAAGCTCCTTTACGGACCATAGGATCGTTTGCACAATTACTTGGCAGTAAGCAGGACTTAAAGGCGAATCCAGAAAATAAAGAATTTCTCAATTTCATCATACAAGGTGTAAAGCGAATGAGTAATCTCATTGATGATATGAGAGACTATGCTAAGCTAGGAAACCAAAAGGAACTTCAAGAAATTATTGATCCTTCTCTTATCCTGGACCAAGTTCTTCAAAACTTAAATTATGCAATTGTAGAAAGTCAAGCAAACGTAATTATCAAAAATAAAATCCCAAAGTTCACAACATTCCCTTCGTTTGTTTCTCAAATTTTTCAAAACCTAATTGGCAATTCGATTAAATATCGATCAGAAAGACCTTTAGAAATTACAATTGATTGTTACACGGAAGGAGAAAAAACCATTGTATCAATAAAAGACAATGGAAAAGGAATTCCTGATGCTGAGAAAGACAAAGCATTCAAAGCTTTTGTAAGATTGTCGTCCTCAAAAAATACAGATGGATCTGGATTGGGTTTATCAATTTGTAAAAAAATCGTTGATGGTTGGGCCGGTGAGATTTGGTTGGAGACTAAAGTCAACGAAGGGACAACTTTCTTTTTCACCATTCCAAATGAAGAAGTAATACCGCAGGCTTCACAACAACAAACTGAAACCTTGGTATCAGAAGCTTAATCAGCGTTTGCTAATCTTATTATTTGAAATGGCTTTTTGGCGGCTGCACTTATGACGGCCCTCATTAAAAGTTCGTTTCTTTGAATGTTTGGTACTTCTGCCTTGTACCCGTGCGCGCCACATTTTCCAACTCTTCAGCTTCATTTCTTGACGCATCAACTTTATGGTGTTTGCCTCTGAAATTCCAAACTGCATTTCTATGGCATCAAAAGGCGTACGGTCTTCCCAAGCCATCTCAATGACTCGATCTACATCTTCTTCTGTCAAATTAAAATCTTTGCTTACGCTCATACTGGTTTCAACATTGATTTAAGGAAAAGGTTTAAGCAATTCAAAAAAGATTGATACATTTTATTAATTTAGATTGCAGTCATTAAAACTATTTAGAATACGTCTATAAATTTTTCCTATTGCAAATCAGAATTGCCAAATTAACGGACTTGCCTAAATTGGTAGAGATATACAATCAAGCCATACTTGCAAGAAAAACCGCAGATTTAATCGAATTTTCGGTAGCGCAACGAATGCCTTGGTTTGAGTCGCATCAAAATGAGCGCTACCCCTTGTTTGTCCTAGAATCAGCCCAGCAACTCCTTGGCTATGCGACGCTCAGTCAATACAGAGGCGGACGCCCTGCTTTGCAAAAAACAGTTGAGGTTTCTTATTATATTCATCCCGAGCATTATAGAAAAGGATACGGATCAGCTTTATTGAGCCATGCTATCACTGAAGCAAAACAATTGGGCTACCGGATAACCTTTGCTTTATTACTTGATAGCAACGAAGCGAGTATCGCTCTTTTAGAAAAATTTGGATTTGAAAAATGGGGACACTTACCAGATGTTGCGGAAATCGATGGCAGTTTGGTCGGACATTTGTATTATGGTTTACGACTTTAAAAAATCGAAGCTAAAATCACCGTTTACAAAATACCAATTCAATGATAGGATGTTTTTTAACTCCACCTTTTTCAAACTGCCTAAGCAGATTCGGATGCAACAAATGAATGCCGCCTTCTGCTACCTCAATTGCATTCGCCATTGAATTCTCTACAATTAATTTCTTTTCAATTTTAGAAAATATTTTTTTATGCGAACCGGGCAGCGCATTCAACACACCTGTTTCTATGTTTGATTTTTTTGTATGGATCCGTATCACCAAATCTCCTTCTTTGCTTTGCTCCCACTTGTCATCATAAACCCGTCCATAGTTGTATAAATTCACTTTTATCGGTTGGGCTGCCATTCCAAGGGTATTCAAAATAATTTCTAAATTCTGATTCAGAATCAAATTTTGAATTGGTTTTATTTTATCAAAAGCAGATTCTATTTTTTCTTTTTTAACAAAATTCGTCGTAAGCTCTTTGTACAATATCTTTCCAATTTTTCGCAGTTCTCTTTGGGTGTAAATGTGATTTATCACTCCCATTCCTCGGTGCTCCAATTTTCTTTTCAAACTCTCCAAACCTTTTTCTGTAAGTTCGGTTTGATACAATTCCATCGCATTGTACAAGCGGTCTTTGATGCGTCTTTTCAAGCGTTCAGGAGCCAACACCTTTACATCTTCCCCAAACCCCATTATCGTCTTTTCTAATTCAAAATTATGCTGAACCAATAAAGAAAAGGTAACGCCATAATTGTCTCGACTTACTTCCTCTTGACTAGCGTGCAATGGTTTGGTGGCTACATAAGGTGCATGCTGGTGATTGAAATACAATAAAATTTTCTGTGCCTTCATCGTTGGGCTGATCGTGACGCCAATTGCATTTTCAAAATAAGAAGCTGGATTAAATTGTTTGT
>CALIAG010000133.1 GCA_938041325.1 uncultured Saprospiraceae bacterium
GTAAGAAAACAAGATTATAAGTCTTTCCAAATTGGCTATATTGCTTTGAACAAGAAGGGAGAAATGGGTTCTTATTGTATTCATTCCGATTTCGTTTACACGATTTCAGGCGCTGAAGAATCTAAAATAGAAAATTCAAAGTATTATGTAAAAAGCTAACTGATGAGCGTCGCACAATATACTTGTCAACTGTTAACGTTAATCTTTTTATATTTACAAATTCAACTTTGTATTTTTAATACAAAGTTGCATACCACTACCGTTACTTGCTTTCATTAATCTAATTACTGGATTTACCTGACTCAACTGAAATAGATGAGCCCATACTTCAATCATTGGAAGGATGGCACTCCTTTTGCAGTTGTATGGATGTCGCTTTATTTTAATATGTCTTATATTGAAAAGAATATAAATCTATTTCATATAAAACTGAAAACCAGCTGGTTATATAATTTAACCTCTTTTCTCTGAAATAAAGCTAAAAGCCTAACATATAGATTATAACCTGTCCCTGACAAAACTTGAGAATTTTATGGAAAGAGTAAGCGTATTTGTAGCTGATGATCACCACTTGTTTATTGCAGGGTTGCAATCTATATTGAAAGACTCGGAAAAATACTTCTTCAACGTAATTGGAATAGCCCATACTGGTGAAGAATTACTAGAAAAATTAAAATTAGAAGAACCAGATTTGCTAATTCTGGATTTAAATATGCCAGGAAGAGATGGATTAGATGCACTTAAAAGCATCCGATTAATTTATCCGAAGCTTAAAATTCTGGCTTTAACGATGTATGACGATTCTAAAATTGTAAAATCCGCATTTAAGCAAGGTGTAGATGGGTATGTATTGAAGAATGTACCGAAAGAAGAGCTCCACAGCGCAATTGATGATGTTTTAGCAGATTTAACACACCTAGGTAAAGGTGTGCGAATCAGCGGGACTTTGGCCAATATGACCAAACCAATCGTTCAATTAAGTAATAATGTGCAATTTGAAGATCGATTTATAAAAAAATACAACCTTACCAAACGTGAGCTTGAGATTCTGAAGTTAATTACGCTAGCTTTGAGTAATAAAGAAATAGCCAAAGAACTTTTTATTTCTGATCAAACGGTAAGTGTTCATAGAAAAAATATTATGAGAAAATTAGGCGTGAGCAATACGGCAGGCCTAATTAAAATTGCTTACGACAATAGCCTGATCTAGTATCAGCACGTTTTTCCTACCTGGGCTTTCAGCTTTCATTAAATACAAAAAGATAATATTTAAAACCTTAGTAAAGAGTACTTTTTAAATGACTTTTATTTGCATTTATGAATTAAATATATTTATATTTGTGAAAAAGATATTTTAAAAATACCTTTTTTTGGGTAGAAATCAGAAATTCTATTCGCGTATCTTTGTTGTATAATGCGGTTTGGTGGAAACATCATCCGCTTCAAGAATGGACATATCAAAAAAAGATTAAAACAAATTATGATTGTAAATTGACACCGATTGTTAATTCCCATGAACTGAAATAAACCCATTTACATTTTTTAAAGCTTTTGAATACCCATTTACCCCACTCGAATTCATAGCTTTCCCCTCTGGTTGCTTTCATTAACAAGGTTATTTCAGCTCAAACTTTAAGAAGGTTTTTGTAAAATCTTTATTCCGGGACCTAAATCTTGTCTTTCCATTTTTGATTATTTAACCAAAACAGTCTGCAAATTGAATTAAATGCAGTGTACGTTTATCGCTTACACCTTTGCATTCTAATTTAAGTCTGCCACTCATTTTATTTTAAAATGTTGGGCAATCTAATTCGCACAACTGGTTTTGGGTATTTACGACTTGTATAATGATTTTTATACATAAATTTAAATTTAATGTATAAAAATGGATTTTAAGTCATTGGATGAAAGCAAAAAACCATTTTTTATCGCACAAACCAATTGTTAATATTTGACAAAGAATTATTGTTATATTTTGCTTTGCTATTGTGGTTTGTTGGATTTCTAACGAAAAACAACATTCCACAATTTTTTAAATTTTTAGTTAGTACTTGATAAAAGCTTAGGCTTTTACCATCCCAAATTCCTTAACCCATGAGCAGATTCAATTTGCTATTAGCCTTGTTTTGTACTTTGCTATGTACTCACGTGAGCTATGCACAAGATCCGAGCTTCGAAATAGTTACTTCTGACACAGAAGTACTACCTGGCGATTTTGTGAATATAGATATCAACGTACAGGATTTCAACGATGTTGTGGGGTATCAATTTACCTTCACTTGGGATCCTAACGTACTTCTCTTCAATTCAATTCCATCAGATTATTTAGGTTTACCAAATATGGCATCGCCGCCAGCAATTTCTAATTTTGGTATCTCGCAAACCAATTCAGGTTTGATATCCTGCCTCTGGGAAGATTTAAGTACTCAAGGTTTTGACTCTGCAGATACTACACTTTTTAGAATAAGATTCCAGGCTTTGGTTCCTGGTGAAACAGATGTGAGAATAGAAAATTCTCCTACTTCCGCAGTTGTAGGATTTTACAATAGCAATGGAGATTTAATCGAACAAAATTTAGAAGTAGATTCAGTCAAAGTTACGGTCAACATGCCGGTAAGTATTAGCTATCCTTATGAGGATGGAAATATTACCATTTTTCAAAACGAACCGAATCCATTTAAGTCAAATACCAGAATAATGTTTGATTTAAAAAATACGGAAGAGATCACTTTAAACGTGCTCGACTTAACAGGCAAAATTATTTATTCAATTATAGATAGATACAATGCAGGTCCTAATTCAATTCTTTTAAACGAAGATATATTTCAGACAGCAGGGACTTACATTTACCAGTTACAGACGGAAGAAAAATTATTCAATAACAAGTTAGTGTACATCCGTTAACAAGAATTAAAACATATTCTTTAACGTGGGACACATCCCAAATTCCAAGGACCTATGGTTAAAATTAAATCATTCCTTATCACAGCATGGTTGGTTGTATGTTGTTTTATTACGGCATTTGCTCAACCTCCAACTTTTAATTTTACAACTCCAACTACAACAATCAATCTTGGCGATACAGTCAAAGCTGATATGATTGTCTCTGACTTTATAAATATGTCGGGGTACCAATTTTCTACAAATTGGGATGAAACAGTATTGGAATTCATCGACATTGTTGACTTGAATCTTGCGGGATTGGCACTACCTCCAAGCCCAAATAGTTTTAATACTGCACCTACTTTGGTTGGTACAGGAAGAATGCCTTGTCTGTGGAGCGAACCAGGAGGTTCAGAAGCAACTTTAATGGACGGAACTCGAATATTTTCTGTTCGTTTCAAAGCTATTGCAACTGGAGACGCAATGCTCACACCAGGTAACAATCCAACAAATGGTGTTACCATTTTCCGAGATGGAATGGGCGTACTTGTAGAAGGTACTCCAACTTTTGTAGCTACGAATCTCACAGTTGTAAATCCGAACCAAGGTGGTAACACAGTTTGTGATACCATTACCGGTTTAGGAATAGTGGCATCTAATGATACCATTACAACCGGAGACCCAGTGTGCTTTGAAGTAAAAGCATGTGGTTTTATGGATTTAGTAGGTCTTTCCTACACCATGGAATTCAACGAAAATATACTCACCTATGATTCTGTAACTAATTTTAATCTAGAGCAATTGGATTTCGGATCGTTCGGTACCACTAACGCGGGAACAGGAATGATCACTTTCGCTTGGATTGATAGTACAGGTTCTGGAGTAACGATTCCTGATGAAACAGTCCTATACGATATTTGCTTCACTACAATTGGAGCAGGTGGATCAGTTGATTCTCTAACCTTTACGTCAACTTTAACAGACTTGATGGCTGAAGATCCAGCTGGAGACCCAGTAGACATCACACCAGTCCCTGGAATTGTTGTTGTCTCAGGAACTTCTGGCGCCGCAGTAACAGTGGATGCGGGAGAAGGAACCGGAGCAAACGGAGACCAAGTGTGTTTAAATGTTTATGTTCAGGATTTTGTAGATATGCTTTCCATGCAATATACCATGGAATGGGACGAAACAATAATTGATTTTGACACGATATTAGATCCCAATAATAATTTTATGGGATCTGTTGGAACTAGTTTCAATACAAGTTCAACTCTAGTTGATAACGGAAACTTAACCATGTTGTGGACATCTCCTGGAGATGGAACAACACCAGTTACTCTTTCAGATAGCACCATTTTTTATCAGATTTGTTATAATGTAGTAGGTTCTGTTGGAGAAGCTAGTCCGATAACTTTTAATGGAGATTTGACAACTATGAATGCATTCCAGTCTGATGGAATGGGCAGTGAAATAGAAGTACCAGTAGCTCCTATATCGGGAAGTATTGATGTAATTGGATCAGGAATATTTAATTTAAATCTTGGCGATTCTACTGTTTGTCT
>CALIAG010000134.1 GCA_938041325.1 uncultured Saprospiraceae bacterium
CAATTTATCTATCGTAATATTACGATACAAGTGGCAGGCCAAAAATAAGTTATAGTATAATCGCTGAGTCTTTTAGCCTAACTCTTCCTTGTTTTATCGTTCAAGCCAAGGAGGATTAAACTCAAAAACAAGTCGATTTAAACTAAAATACTTCACCAATTAATGTAAACCTATTTATGTCCCGCCACTAATAAAAATATGGGCAGTAGTAAAACCATTTTATTCTCAAACAGTCAAAATCAATTAGCCGAATTTGCAAAAGCATTGGGCCACCCTGCACGTATCGCAATCTTGCAGGAGTTGATTAAACGCAAATGTATTTGCGGAGATTTAGTCGAAATACTTCCTTTGTCTCAGTCTACAATTTCACAGCATTTGAAAGCATTGAAAGCTGCGGGAATAATTGAAGGAGAAATTGAAGGAACCAAAGTTTGTTATCAGATCAAAGAAGACTCTTGGAATATGGCCAAAACACTGCTGAATACTTTTCTTAAAAATCCACTCGACTGTTGTTGAGTATTTTTTTACTTAAATTCATCGCAATATTGCGATTAAACTTCTTGCACAGATCCAGAAAATAAACTCAAATCTGGTATTTGTTTAAGAACCAACATAAGAATCATGCAAACAAAAGAATTCATTCAATTACTAGAAAACAATCCTCAAGCTGAAGTTGCTTTCGAATATGCAGAAAATAGTTTCGTGCCATCTCCTTATCACATCACAGAAATAAAGAATGTGCATGTTGATTCCGTTGATTGTGGAGGCAATGAACACAGTTATAAACAAACTCAAGTGCAACTATGGGTAAAACCAAATGAGCAAAGTACGGAGCATTTAACAGGTGAAAAGGTCATGAAAATCTTTAACATTGTTAATGATAAAAAGCCTTTAATGCAGGATACGGAGATCTTTTTTGAGTTTGGGAATGAGGAATTACCCATTTCGAATTATTCAGTTAGTGAAACAGAAATAAACGAAAACAAGTTAACAGTGCGTTTTTATTCTAAACCTGCAACTTGCAAACCTTTGGCGATTGTTGAAGGAGAAGCTTGTGTACCGGGAAAAAGTGGCTGTTGTTAAGCTAAAAACTTAGGCACTTTTCCCTAAATTATTGTACTTTTGATCCGAATGAAGTCTGAGACCTTAAAATCATTCGAAAGCAGGCGTTAAAACAGCATAAATGGATATCGCGGTAGTCATAGAAAAGATACTTTATAAAGAAGAAGCCTTGGTTATTCCTGGCTTAGGGACAATTATGTCTCATTATAAGCCTGCGTCTATCGATCATGTGCAAGGCATGCTGTATCCTCCATCTAAGTCCTTGTCTTTCAGGGAAGATGATAAAATTGATGGCTTGTTTTTCTCAGAATACGTGGCAGAATGCTTCAGTTTAACCCTTACAGAGGCTCAAGTACAGGTAAAAGAATTTGTGGATAAAATAAGTGCGGCACTGAACAGAAGGGAAATTGTTATTTTTCCAAATGTAGGTCGCCTTTACAGAGATTATGAGCAAAATCTGAAATTTTTACAAGACAATACCAACTTCAATGCAAGTTCATTTGGCTTGCCTACCATTCAGTTTTACCCAATTCATAGATCAAAAGAACAGGCTTTTCAAGAAGCTTCGATTCCTTCTGGACCATCGGCTCCAATTACTTATCCCGGTAAAGCAAAGAAAGTTGCTAAGCGAAAATGGCGCAAAAGCTTAAGAGCAGCTATGCCGATGTTGGCAGGCCTTATTGTTGTAACTGCAGCAGTTGGAATATTTTTTATGACTCAAGCATTGTGGGAAAAGGAAGAGAGTGCAACGCCGATACCTGTTAAAGAAGATGTCAGATTGAATAAAAAGCCTTCAACAAGTGAAGCTTCAGTAATAGATTTAACTGGAAAGAAAATTGATGCTAAAGCATTAGCTGAAAAAGAAGCCAGAGAAAAATTGATAGAAGAAGCAGTTGAGGCCATCCGAGATGAAGATGGAGATTTCAATACTGCTATCGATACCGAAAAAGCAACCTACGGACCTAATCAAAAAGAATGCGTCATCATCATTGGTGCTTATAGTCAAAAGTCAGGAGTTGAAAAACGCATAGAAGAAATCATTGACCTTGGCATGGATGTCTATCAAGACAAAAAGAAAAACCTCAATCGAATTGGTGTACAATTCCTTTACGAAGACGAATACGATCTCAAACGTAACTTAAAAATAGTGCGAAAAAAATTCGGCAAGAAATGCTGGATTATGAAGCAGTAGAAGCCCTTCTTTTTTGAATTGAATTTTAATTGTTATTTCCTTTGTTATTTCCTATCTTGATTTTAAGATTTGTTTAAAACTTAAAATCAGTTTGCTATGAAAATTAAAACAACATTTCAATACCTTTTATTCTTTTCTACGATTTTAATTTTATCCTCTTGTTCGTCTGACGATGACGAAACCATTCCTCCTGTAGATAATTCGAAACCTTACATTTCCACAGATGGAATTTTTGGATGTACCAATCATAAAAACATCGACATTTCTGTTGATGGAAATATTAAAGAGTTTATTGAATTCAATGGTGCTTTTGTATTTGCAACCTTTGATGATTTACAAATCAAAAATGCGAATGGAGGATCAGAATTGGAAGAAGACTTGAATGTGAACAGCTTTTACAGACATGATAATAACAATCTATTCATTTGTGCAACAGAAGGAATCTATCAACTTAATGAAAACTTGATTCTTAAAAAACGAAGTGAACAGCTTTGTCGGATTATGAAAATTAACCCAGAAGGCAAGGTACTTTTCACAACCGGGCTTGGAGCAAACTCTCATCATCTCTATGAATTAAATCCTATTGATTACAGTACATCCAGATTTACTGAAATCTATAACCCATCAGATTGTGTTTCTTTAGGTCAATTTGAGTTTATGGCAAATGGAAATATTTGGTCAACCACTTGTGCTGGAAGAATATTAATTTTTTCTTCTACAGGAGAGAAAATTAACGAGATTACAAACCAAAATCTATTTGCAAATAGCGCAGGCCTTTCTAACAGCTATTTGATACCCTTTGAAGAAAGTATGATTATTATTTATAAAAACGGACCTACCTATAAAGTCCTAAAATACGTAGAAGAAAATTTGATTGTCCTCAAAGATTTTAATGATGGAAATGAAAGTGAAAAAGTAACGTTAATGAGACAGCCAACACTCACCGACGCCTATTTGAGAGACGATATTGTATATGTTTCAACTACTTTTGCAGGTTGCAATGGGATTCAAGCATTTAAAGTTCAAAAAAATATTCTTCCTCTGGAAGAGCAAGATTATTATATGATTCAAGATCCTTCCTTGCCTTCACAATGCGTTGATCGAATTATTGAAAGTGAAAATGGAGACATTTATATACTGACTGGACAATCAACGTTGACCTTAGTCAATTGTTAATAAATAACCTTGGTATTTAAAATTTGGACCAACACTTAATTTTCACAGGACAATTTTGTCTATGCTCACATAATAAGACCAGAATGTTTTTTAATCTTAGTTTGTAGGATTAAAAAATATTCTGGGATTGAGCAGTGGTTGAATGAAGCTGTCTTATTTGGTGGATTTATTCCTTGTAGGTTGCAATCCTCAAAATCAGGTTAAGTAAATTTACCCAATACGAAAAGAGAATTGAAATTAGAACACTTCCCACCATCGGATTAACTTTCCATTTCTAAATTAACTGTCCAAAATTTTCCTGCCAAAGGAGCTTCATACCTTGTAATTCTCCTCGAATTCGACTAATTGAATAAATCCTTCGCATATCCTTTCCTATTTTTTTAAATTAAAGTAAAAAACAGCCTCATTTTTTAATTCTGCCTTTTTTTCTATTTGAAAAATCTAAATATAAAGATCTCAGCTCTGACTAATACTTGTCGTTATTTTGGAATTTTGCCAAATTAAAATTTATGAACGAGGTTCTGGGTTGTTTTTATCAAAATTATATTCTGATTTAGTCGCTTTGTTTTTGAACTTATTTAAATACATTTGCGTTCTTTTTATAGAGGATGTTAAGAAATGGATTACTATTAAATCATCTATTTATAAACAACTTCAAAGAAGGCACAACTTGAAAAGATGAATATTCCAAAATTAAAATACACGAATACAAATCATTTTCTGCTTATAGCGGGGCCTTGTGCAATTGAAGGAGAAGAGATGGCAATGAACATTGCCAAAACGATTAATGGCATTTGCGACAAATTGGAGATTCCTTTCATTTTTAAAGGCTCTTTCAAAAAGGCCAATAGATCGAGACTGGATTCCTTTACTGGAATCGGAGATGAAAAAGCATTGACTATTTTAAAGAAAATAGGACAAGAATTAAATATTCCGACAACGACTGACATTCATACAATTTCAGATGCTCAAAAAGCAGCTGATTATGTTGATATGCTCCAGATTCCAGCCTTTCTTTGCAGGCAAACAGATTTGTTGGTAGCTGCAGCAGAAACAGGGAAGGCGGTAAACATCAAAAAGGGCCAATTTCTGAGTGCTGAAGCAATGAAATTTGCGGCAGAAAAGGTAATTCATAAGGATAATTTAAATGTGTTTTTGACGGAACGTGGCACAACATTTGGCTATAATGATTTAGTAGTGGATTACAGATCCATTCCAATGATGCAATCTTTCGGTTACCCAGTAATTTTGGATTGTACGCATTCTCTTCAACAGCCAAACCAGAAAAGCGGAGTAACAGGAGGCCGTCCTGAACTCATCGAAACCATAGCCAAGGCCGGAATTGCAGTAGGAGCTGACGGATTGTTTATTGAAACACATCCAAATCCTTCTGAAGCTAAATCAGATGGGGCGAATATGCTCGCAATTGAACATTTGGAAAAGCTGTTAGAAAAGCTTTTAAAAATTAGGAAAAGCATTACTTAATCGAAATATAATTTCATAAAACTGGATTTTTACGTTTAAAATCTATATTTTTATAATATAAATCTCAAAAGGAGGTACAATATGAAACCAATCAAAGCATTTTTTACAGGCTGTCTTATTCTTTGCAGCACCTTTGCATTTTCGCAAGCTGCGGAAAAAACATTGGTTAAAGCGTTTAATCTACAAGGAAATTCGGCTGTGGTACTGGATCTACCAGGAAACGTAGAAGTGAAGCAATGGGACAACACCATTATGCGTGTGCAAATGGCAGTTACGCTAGAAAATGGATCAAATTCAATGTTGAAATCATTGATTACAGCAGGAAGGTTTAATTTGAAATCTAAAGTTGAAAACGAAGAGTTTTTCGTTTATTCTCCTTCTATGCATAAAAAAGTAACAGTAAGTGGAGTAGAGCTAGCTGAAAAGGTAACTTATACTGTTTTTGTCCCGAATTATGTAATTGTACGCTTAAATGAAGCTGCTTCTACAAATGTTGAACAAGTGAAAACCAAGTCTTCTTCTTCACTTTAGAGAAGATTTAACATAAGTTTATGACGAGCGGAGCATGCATTGCATGCTCCGCTCTTTACATTTATCTAAAAAAGGAATAAATTGTACTCGAATCTTACAATTACAAGTGAATCTAACCAATTCACAAACCTATAATAGGAAATGGTCCTTACAGCCAATCTTATTTAATAGGAACATACCAAAACATACACTATGAAGAAGGCAATCCTGTCTATTCTTACCATTCTAATTCTGGGCACCACTATGTCTGCTCAGATTGTTAGAAACCTATACCATACCGCAAAAATCGGAGAAATCAATGATGTCTATTTTGATATCCCAAATGCTTATGAAATTAAAGTACACGGGAGCAATAATATCTTGATTCATTCTAAGGTGAGTATCAGCAGTTGTAACGAAAATATAGTTAATACTTACACTGATTCTTTGAAGAGGTATGATATCATTGAAGAAGTCTCAGAAACTGAAGTGAAACTCTATGCCAACGATAAGATCCGCAAATCTTTCTCTACTGCCGCTTTGTATTGTTCTGAAGATGTGTTTACCACCATCTATATTCCTGAAGAATTCAATATTATTGACAATACCTTTATTCAAAGACCTTCTGAAATAGAAGAAGCTACCAGTTCAAAAAACGAAGAGTTTTTCGTTTATTCTCCTTCTATGCATAAAAAAGTAACAGTAAGTGGAGTAGAGCTAGCTGAAAAGGT
>CALIAG010000135.1 GCA_938041325.1 uncultured Saprospiraceae bacterium
CCGCCAAATCTTCAGGGTCAGAATAAGTTTGTCCAGAAAGGAAAAAACCAACAAATAATAGAAAATTTAATAAATGGATTTTCTTTCGAATCTGCGTTTTAAATATGGATTTTATTGAAACGACGATGTTATTCATTGTGAGTTCTTTTATTAGTCAATATAGGGCTTTCTTATGGAAAACTAAAGATGGATAAGTCTTCAGAAAGGGGAGAACAGGATTTGTAAGATTGATTAAGATATTCAAGATGCGCTATATCGTATATCTTGCTTATCCTAAATATCTTAAACATCCTTTTGAAAAAAAATGCAGAACAGGATTTATAAGATGATTAAGAAATTCAAGATGTAACAAAACGATCGATCCTGATCATCTTATGTATCTTAAACATCCTGTTCAAACAAAAAAAATAAAGCCGAAAAAACCGCCCCAAAAAGCAGCGTTTTAGGCTTTTCATACGTCTATATAATAGAACAATCAAACATTTTATTTTCCCATGACAAACTTAAAGCTATGTTCCTAACCGTTATTTTAGTTGGAATGGCCTTATCCCTAATATCATCCAAGGTGTTAGATAAGACCTAAACAAAAAAAACCTTTGCTGTCAAGCAAAGGTTTTTTTTATTCTCGTTCGTATCAAACGTCTTTTAGCCTCCTATTAGATCGTCATCTAAATACTGAGCACTAAATACTGAGTACTAAATACTAAATACTAAATACTCCCCCTAATTCATCATCGTACTTTCCCCTTTTCCGGCAAGGTCCAAAAGAAAAGCATATTCCATTGCGGTTTCTTTGTATCTGGCAAATCGGCCAGAAGCTCCACCATGTCCAGCTTCCATGTTCGTGTGAAGCAGCAAAGTATTTTTATCCGTTTTCATGTCTCTTAACTTCGCAACCCATTTTGCAGGCTCCCAGTATTGTACTTGAGAATCGTGTAAACCTGTAGTCACCAACATGTTAGGATAAGCCTTCGCTTCTACATTATCATAAGGAGAATAAGACTTCATATAGTCATAATATTCCTTGTCATTTGGATTACCCCACTCATCCCACTCTCCAGTAGTCAATGGAATGGTTTCATCAAGCATAGTCGTTACGACATCCACAAATGGTACAGCAGCAACCACGCCTTTCCACATTTCTGGACGCATGTTGACAATCGCACCCATCAATAATCCACCAGCAGAGCCACCCATTGCAAAAAGGTTTTCTTTGTCCGCGTATCCTTTTTTTATCAACTCTTCGCCACAGTCAATGAAGTCTGTAAAAGTATTTTTCTTTTTCAATTTCTTTCCATCTTCATACCAGTGACGGCCCATTTCTTCTCCTCCACGGATATGTGCAATCGCATAAACGAATCCACGATCCAACAAGCTCAATCGAACTGAACTGAAATAAGGATCCATACTTGATCCATAAGAACCATAGGCATACAATAGGAGAGGAGCTGTTCCATCTTTCTTTGTAGTGTTTTTATACACAATAGAAACCGGAACTTTGACCCCGTCTCTAGCTGTTGCAAATATTCTTTCTGTCGTATAATTTTTAGAATCAAAACCACCCAAAACTGCAGTCTGTTTTTTCAACTCCATTTTCTTGGTGTTCATGTTGTAGTCATAAGTAGAGTTAGGAGTCGTCATAGACTGGTAACCGATTCGTACAACATCGGTATTAAAATCAGGATTAACAGAAGTGTAAGCAAGGTAAGCGCTTTCACCGAAATCGATGTAATGCTCTTCTCCTTTCCAAGGACGAACTCTTAAATTGGTAATACCTGCTTTTCTTTCAGAAATAACCAAGTGGTCTTTGAAAATATCCATGCCTTCTAATAAGACATCATCTCTATTTGGAATCACTTCTGTCCAGTTGGCTTTATCCGTTTTATTTTCGTCTGTTACCATTAAGCGGAAGTTCTTTGCATTCCAGTTGGTACGAATGTAAAATTTATCATCGTAATGAGCGATACTGTACTCGTGATTGCCTTCTCGATCTCTTGGAAGAATGATTCTAAATTCATCATCCGGCGTATCAGCATTTACCACCCGGTATTCACCCGTCAAAGTATGGAAAGATCCGATAACGATATACTTGTCTGATTTCGTTTTGTAAACAAAAGTTCCAAAGGTCTCATCGTCCTCATGAAAGACTTCAACATCTTTTGAAGAAGGCGTTCCCAACTTGTGTTTGAAAATTTTGTAAGAACGAAGAGATTTATCTTTTACAGAATAGAAAAGTGTTTTATTGTCATTTGCCCAAACGCCTCTTCCTGTTGTGTTTTCAATCACATCATCGAGCATTTCACCCGTCTCTAAGTTTTTGAATTTAAGGGTATAAATTCTACGGCTCAATGTATCTTCTCCATAAGCGAGTAATTTATTATCCTGACTTACCGAAGTTCCTCCTAAAGAATAAAAATCATAAGGTGCAGCCAGTTCGTTTTCATCTAGCATAATTTCTTCCTTAGCATCCAAACTCCCTTTTTTTCGGGCGCGAATACTGTATTCTTTTCCTTCCTCAAATCTACGGATATACCAGTAGCCATTGTCTTTATAAGGTACAGACGAATCATCTTTTTGAATTCGTCCTATGATTTCTTCGTACAATTTTTCCTGGAAAGGTTCTGTATGCTTCAGTTTACCTTTCGTAAAATCGTTTTCAGCATTTAAATAGGATATTACTTCTTGGTCTTCTCTTTGATTGAGCCAATAATAATTGTCAACACGGGTATCTCCGTGAATGGTCATTTCTTTCTTGACCTTTTTAGCCACTGGTGCAGTTACGTTTGTAACGTCGTTCATGTTAGTCAATTTAGGTGCTTTTTCTGTTGCAGTATCTTGTCCACATTGTATAAATGTGAAAGCGAAACATGCAAGTAAAATAATTTGGAAAAGTGATTTGGTAGAATTCATAGTCTTTATTTAGTTTTGGACATATTGTCCGTAAGGGGAATAAAGGTTTAAAAGAGGTAGGAGTTGCATACCCGGTTGCTCCACAACTTCCAAGGGTAAAAATACAAATCTTTAGCTTTGCTAGTAGAAAGATTCGGCATCTTCAGCAGATAATTAGATTAATTTGTATAAATCTAATTATAAACAACGTCTAAAATTATAAAAACAACTATCATTGCTTTAGAGGAATGCGCTTAAAAACTACATATCGTCAAATATTGACTATTTCTGCGCCCATTATGTTGGGGAGTGCAGTTCAAAATATAATAGCGCTTAGCGATGGTGTATTTTTATTTCACCTCTCTGACCTTGATTTTGCAGCAATCGGTTATGTAGGCGTATTTTACCTCATTGTTTCAGCAATTGGCTATGGTTTCTCCCGTGGAGGCCAAATCATGATTGCGAGAAGAATGGGAGAGGGCAACGAAAAGGAAATCGGCCGAACCTTTTACGCGATGATGTATTTCGAAATCGCTTTGGCTTGCATTCTGTTTCTCTTCATGAACTATGGTTGTTGGTATTTTTTCTCCATTTTCGTCGATTCTGACGCTATTTTCTATAAAAGTTTGGAATACCTGGATTATCGGTCTTGGGGCGTCTTCTTCAGTTATACTGGAGTAGCTATTGTGGCTTTGTATACTGGTGTGGCCAGAACGATGTTTATTGTCGTAGATACGTTGGTATTGGCCATTGTCAATATCGTATTGAATTATGGGTTGATTTTTGGAAATTGGGGATTACCAGAAATGGGAATCGCAGGAGCAGGTTTGGCAAGTACGATTGCCGAAGGAGTGGCTTTACTGCTTTTTGTGGTTTATATTTTATTGGATAAAGAATCCAGAAACTACGATCTGTTTAAACTACCGAAAGTAGACATTGCCTTAATCAAGTCTCAGTTGAAAATTGGATCTCCGATAGTTGCTCAGGCAGTAGTCGGCTTGGGATCTTGGTTTGTGTTTTTTGGAATAGTTGAAAACCTTGGTGAACGGCAATTGGCAATAACAAATTTAGCTCGAAATGTTTACCTCGTTTTGTCCATTCCTTGTTGGGGGTTTGCATCTGGTGTGAATACTTTGGTCAGTAATTTTATTGGTCAAGAAAAGCGGAATGCGGTCTTACCAATTATTTGGAAAACAGCCAAGTTGTGTTGCGCCGTTACGGTATTGATCAGTTTACCCGTTGTGCTCTTCCCAGAACATGTGCTTCATCCGCTGTTTGGTTCTTCGGATGCGAATTTAGGTTCCTTGCTAACAGAAGCCCGACCCATTTTCTATGTGCTGTTTGCCATCTTGGTTTTGTTTTCAATTGGTGGCGTTTTCTTTAATGGTTTAGCAGGGACAGGAGCGACTTATTATGGCTTGAAAATACAAACCGTTTGTGCAGTGTTTTATCTGGTTTACATTTATATAGTTGTAGAATTTACAGACGGAGGTTTGGTATGGGCTTGGACCAGTGAAGTCTTTTATTGGATCTTAATGTTCCTGATGATATATCCTTATTTGGCTTCGAAGAAATGGTATAGCTTAAAGGTCTAGTGATTTTTGAAAAAAAAATATTTTTGGACTTTAATTCTCAAGAAAAATTAAAATAACATCTAACTACATTCCTGCTTTTATTTTTGTCAGAACAAGATTTATAGGATGTTTAAGATGAGCAGGATGATACTAAAGAGCGTATCTTGATTATCTTATCAATCTTACAAATCGTGTTCTGACACTTTCTTGATTTCTTTTTTCTGAATAGAAATTTAAAGAAGTCCGTCTAACCGTCTAACGTCTAACCTCTAACCCTCTAACCCAACTTCCCACAATACTCCGCTATCCTCCTAATCGCTTCTCGCAAAGTCTCTTCACTTGCAGCATAAGACAATCTAAAGCAATTGTCATCACCAAAAGCAGATCCGGACACGATTGCGACATGCGCATTCTGTAAAATGTAATTAGCAAAGTCGTCTGCATTATTTACTGTCGTCGTTCCATCAGATTTTCCATAATAATGACTGATGTCTGGAAAAATATAAAACGCACCTTGAGGATGATTGACTTTGAATCCTGGAATTTCTTTCAACAAGCCAATAACCATATCTCTTCTTTTTAAAAATGCTTCTTTCATTTTATGCGTTGGAGTCATATCCGAAAGCAAAGCATGAGCAGCTGCTTTTTGACCAAAGGCACTAGCACCTGATGTAAATTGACCTTGCATTTTAGAACAAGCTTTTGCAATCCATTCCGGAGCGCCCATATAGCCCAAACGCCATCCCGTCATCGCAAATCCTTTGGAAAAACCATTCACCGTAATCGTTCGATCTTTTACATTTTCGAAAGACCCGATACTTGCATGCTTTCCAGTAAAATTGATGTATTCATAAATTTCATCAGATACGATATACAAATCATCGTGCTTGGCAACCACATCCGCAATCGCTTTCAATTCATCATGGGTATAGACAGAACCAGTCGGATTACATGGACTTGAAAACAAGATGAATTTTGTTTTATCGTTGATTGCAGCTTCTAACTGATCTGCAGTTACTTTAAAATCCTTTTCAATATCAGCATCCAAAATAACCGGAGTTCCTTCTCCCAATCGGATAATTTCATAATAAGAAACCCAATACGGAGAGAAAATAATCACTTCATCGCCTTTGTCCAGCAAAGCCAAACTAAGATTGGCTATCGATTGTTTTGCACCATTAGAGACCACAATTTGACTCAAATCATAATCCAGGTCATTGTCCCGTTTGAACTTGGTCTGAATCGCCTTTCTCAATTCTGGTAAACCAGGAACCGGAGTATATTTTGTAAAACCATCTTTCAACGCTTCCACTGCCGCATCTTTAATGTGCTGTGGGGTATCAAAATCAGGTTCTCCAATACTCAAGGAAATAACATCATGTCCTTTCGCTCTTAAATCACGAGCCAATTGAGACATTTTCAAAGTAGCGGATTCTGCCATTCTCTGAATCCTCTGAGCAGGCTGGGCTTTTGTAGTAACTGCCATTATTTTGTAAGTATATAAAAAGTTAGGAAAATGGATGGTTTAAAATGGTTGGATACAAATGTAAATCAATTCTAATTCAAAATCTCATTTTCTTTTACCGTTTTTCAACAATCCAAAATTTATCATTCTGATTGGAATTAAGAGTGCACAATGCTTTCAAAATATTTATAACGAAGATTGTAAAAATAGGTTTTATTAAACCGAAATAGATTTTGTTATTCCTATAAAGTGGATGACAGAGGTTTTACCAAGGGGTAATTAACTCAGCCATATGCTTATTTGTATAAAAGAATTTTCACATATTTGCCTACAGGACTGAACAAAGTCCAGAATTTACGTAGAATAGGGTAATTTACCTTGATAATACGCCAAACCTAACGATCAGATGGCAAAAAAGAAGCAAAAAGCAGCTATTGCAGTAAAAGGACCGAAAAACAATTATAATGGAAGGCTTTCCTTGGTAATTCCCTGCTACAATGAATCAGCCCGTCTGAAACGCCTGTTTAAGAAATTACAGGATTTTGAAAGGAAATGGGATAAAGAACTGGAGATTGTAATAGTGGATGATGGAAGTTCGGACGATACAAAAAGTAAAATCAATAGCTTAGCTCCAACATGGTCCAGTAAAACCAGCTTTAAGTTTTTACCCTTAGAAAAAAATGTTGGGAAAGGAGGAGCACTCAAAGCAGGAGTTGCAGAAGCAGATGGCGACCATATTTTGACCTTAGATGCCGATTTTGCAACGAATCCAGTTGAATTACTAAACTGGCAAAAATTAATACCCACCAAGAGTTTTTCAAATAAAGAGATTTATATCGGTTCCAGAGAACACGCGGATTCTAAAGTCCAAGGCCAAGCGCTAAGGAGAGTGGCAGGATTGATCTACAACTTCGTTATCCAGTTCTTTACCAATCTCAATATCAATGATACTCAATGTGGGTTCAAATTGTATCCAAAAAACATTGCAAAAAAACTCTTCGCCGATTTAAAAACCAACGGCTGGGCACACGATATAGAATTGCTTTATCAAGCCAAATTTGATGAAACGCCTATTAACGCTATGCCGATTAAATGGGAGCATCAGGATGAATCTAAAATTTCTCTGGTTTCTGATAGTCTGAAAATGGGTTTTTCTACGGCATTGATCTCTGCAAGATTGAACTGGAATTATTTTGTGACGCAACCGTTAAAATCTCTTGGAAGCAAAGAGGCCTCAATTGGAGAACCGCGCATTTATCGATTCCTCTTTTTTGCGACAGCGGTCTTACTTTTCTTCTTGATGCCAATGTTGAGTTTTGATTATGGCATAACAGGAGATGAGGATACCCAAAAAGTTTATGGTGAAAAGATATTGGCTTATTTCGAAACAGATGGAGAAGATGCTTCTGCATTAGAATATAAAAACCTTTATCACTACGGAGGTTTGTTTGATTACTGTGCAGCTTGGTTGAATGAAAATATTGGAGGATTTGATCCTTATGATATGCGGCATATGCTGAATGCATTTGTTGGCTTTTTGATGATGTTGTTTACAGGATTGCTTGCAAAAGAATTGAGCAACTCTTGGCGCCTCGCCTTTTTTGCCTTGATACTGGTGATACTGTCACCCAGAATATTCGGGCATTCAATGAACAATCCAAAAGATATACCTTTTGCTGCAGCCTATGTTTTTTCAGCCTTGTACATTGTACGATTTATGAAGCAGCTACCCAGACCGTCGGTTAAGACGGTTGTCTTTTTAGTTTTGGGGATTGCCGCCTCCATTAATGTACGGGTGGGTGGTATTTTGCTGATTGCCTATTTCGGATTGTTTACCGGAATCTCTTATCTATGGCGAAAAGAGCTGCGAACTGATTTGACCAATTTCCCAAGGTTAGGCAAAGTTGCATTGAAGGCAGGTATAGTGGTGGTTGGGTCTTACTTTTTAGGTTTATTGTATTGGCCCTATGCTTTGGAAGCTCCGATGACTAATCCTTTGAAGTCATTGAGTGAAATGTCAAATTTCTCAACCAGTATCCGAATGTTATTTGAAGGAGATCACCTTTGGTCTGATGAATTGCCTTGGTATTATATTCCGAAATGGATAGCGATTACAGCTCCGATTGCGGTATTGGTCGGACTCCTTGGTTTCTTGGCTTTTATGGGAATCAATTATAAAAAAGTAGATTATAGGTCTTGGTTATTTATGGCATTTATTGTGGTCTTTCCAATAAGCTACGCGATTTACAAAGAGTCTTCTTTGTATGATGGAATGCGTCACTTTCTGTTTGTGTATCCTATTTTGGCGGTGCTAGCAGCGTTCGGTTGGGATCAAATGGTGCGGTTTAAAGACGTGAAAACGGTCCGCATGGCTGTCGTTGGAGTTTTTGCATTACTATTGGCAATGCCTGCGTATTGGATGGTTAAAAATCACCCTTATCAATATGTCTATTTTAATGCTTTATCTGGAGGGACAAGCAATGCTTATGGAAATTATGAAACAGATTATTGGATGAACTCCATGAAAGGTTTGTGTGAGTGGTTGGTAGAAAATGATGAAGAAATAAAAAGTGGGAAAGAAGTTCGAGTGATCACGAATTGCGCGATGCCAGTGATTCACTACATGGAACAATTGGCTCCAAATGTGAAAGTTTATTATTCTCGTTTCAATAACAGAAATAAATATCCTGGAAAATATTACTTATATATTTCTCGGTTTCTTGATCGGAATTTTATGATGAATGGTGCCTTCCCGATGTCTGAAACTGTTTATGAAGAAAAGGTAGACGGAATGGTTATAGGAGCAATCTCCAAGAGGAAACATGATTTTGAGGTCAAAGCTTTTAAAGCAGAGAAAGAAAAGAACTTTGCTTTGGCGGCCAGTCTTTATGGTCAAGAGTTAAAAACCAATCCTAAAAACGATGTTGCACTTTTAGGTCGGGCCAATTCCTTGATCAACCTCCGACGTTTTGCAGAAGCAAAACCTCCTTTAGATAGTTTAATTGCTTTGTCAGAAACCAATGTTAACTCACAGTATTCATTGGGTCTATATTATTTCAATAGTGGAGATAATGCGAATGCGAAGAAAACATTTGAAAACATTAAAGAACTGAATTATAAATTTAATGCTTCCTATTATTACTTAGCTTCTATTTTTGCTCAAGAAAACAACTTGCCGAAAGCAATGGAAAATATAGAAGGCTACGATAAGGAAAACGGGAACATTCCTGCAGCATATGATATGGGAATGCAAATTTCTCAAAAGCTAAATGCAAAGCACAAAGAGCTGTTTTTCCAAGCAAAAAAACTGTATCTGCAGCAAAATGGACAAGAAGCCTATAATTTGCTCAATCAATCTTTGGCAATGAACTCGACCTATCCACCTGCTGTTCGTTTAAAAGAAGCATTTGATAAAGCCATTGCTCAACAAAAACAAAAGTAAAAAAGATGCGTATTCCTTTTTAGGTTTAAAACGAAAATCGCATTATTATAAAAGTATTTTAACATGGATTTAAAAGAATTAGAAAGTGGCGTTGATCCGGGAAAACATTGGTACTATCAGTCAAAGAAAGTTCCATTATTTAAGTTTTTTAAAAACCTGGCATCGAATCAAGGAAAGAAGCTAACGGTCATTGATTTTGGTTCTGGCTCGGGATTTTTTGCTTACGAGTTGCTGGAAGCTTTTCCAGAATATGTTTCTGACGTGTTGCTAATCGATATTGGGTATACCCAAAAAGAAATGGATGCAACGAAAGGACAAAAAGTTCAAAAAATGCATTTCATCCCTGAAGGCATCAACGATTGCGTGGTGATTATGATGGATGTATTGGAACACATTGAAGATGATTACGCGATTTTAAAAGACATAAAATCCAAAGTAGGCGAGAATGCACACTATTTTATCACAGTGCCTGCTTTCAAAAGCATCTGGTCCAGTCATGATGTTTATCTTGGTCATTATAGAAGATACACCATTCCAATGCTATCGAAATTATTGAAAACCAATGATTGTCCGATAGACAATAATTACTATATCTATTTCAGTTTATTTCCTGTGGCTTGGCTTGTTCGGAAGATCAAGCAAACGGAGGAAAGCATGGAAAACCCAGAAGCCTCAGATATGAAGCCCGTTCCAGGTCCACTTAATTTCTTGCTCAAGCAATACAATAGTTTCGAAATGAATTTCCGAAAAGCGAACAAGCTATTCGGACTGACTTGCGTAGCGGAAGGGGTTTTAAGAAATTAAAAGCTGATCAGTAATTGGACAAAATTTCAAATTGTCCAATTACTGAATACAAAAAACTTATTTCATCACCGAATCATACACAACAACTTTCTTAAACAAATGCTTATTCTGATCCACAAATTCCAAGTGAATAGGATCTACCTGATAAGCATCCTGTGCCGCTTTGTCCTTGTGGTAAGTCACCCATAAATAATCATAAGTACTGTCTACTACATCGTCTTTCCT
>CALIAG010000136.1 GCA_938041325.1 uncultured Saprospiraceae bacterium
AAAGCAGAAATATTTGTCAAATATTCTCTGCCAACAAATTCTGATCTGATGCTTAAGTGTCATGAAGATTTTAGAAATGTGGATCATTTAGCCGCTACAGGCTTGGCTCCATACACCAGAGAATGTCTTAAATATTCTGCACAGCTGATGGAGTCTGAGCAGCACTATTCCGGAGGGATGTCCAAGCTCTCCAATGACTTTAGAGATCAGTTGGATCATGGTCAATATGTGGTTGATAATTTTGAAACGACAACCAGAGATTCTATCACAGGAGAATTGACTAAGACTTACGAAAATAAAATTCGTATGACGGAAAGCAATGAACCGGTTAGAAACAACAATGATTTGAATGAAATGGGAATAGTGGTCAGAACACACAACATCATCAATGTTGACTACGAAAGTCAGGTCGATGGGAAATTGTCTCAAAAGATTGAGGCAAGCACCAGGGAATCCATTTCTAAGCAAAACTTAATAACGGCACAGCAAGAAGAATTAACTGCAGCAGCAGAGGGACGCAAACGTTTGGTAGAAATAGAGTACGAGAAAAAGCAAGTTCAAACGGCGAAACTGGTGGAAGCGGAAACGAATGTGAAGTTGGCAAGCAAAGATCAGGAAAAGCAAAAGATCGCTTTGGAAGCAGCGAAACTGGAAGCGCAAAAAATCAAAGCATTGGCAGATGCTGAATCTTATGCAAAAGAAAAGATGATGAGAGCGGATGGAGCATTAGAAAAGAAATTAGAAACCTATCAAAAGGTTCAGGAAATGTGGGCAACAGCTTTCCAAAACTACAAAGGCAACTTGGTTCCAACCATCCAAACAGGAGGCGACAATCAAGGTAGAAATGGAGGTTTAGATTTCATGGAAATTCTGGGCGCTAAAGCAGCGAAAGACTTAAGTCTCGAAATGCAAACACAAAAGTAAATGGTTTTAAAAGGCTCCTTTAGGAGCCTTTTCTTTTTAGCAATTATCTATAAATAAAAGCAGCTGAACCTCAAAAGGTCTAGCTGCAAATGACTTATAAATTAGTCACTAATAGCAAACTTATTCCTTAACTATTCTCTCTGAGTAAGTTGTCCCTTCTGTTTCTATTGTGATTAAATAAACTCCAGGCAATAAGCGACTCAAATCTAAGTCATAAAACAATGAATTATCAAATAGGGGTATTACTTCATCTTTGCATTCTTCTTTTCATTTTTTCTTTTAAACCCAAAGCACTAATTGATATTGCCACCAGGATTCAATCCACTTGGCACATTGTTGGGGATTTCTCTATCGAAAACTGGGTCATTTAAGGCCTCGATAAATTGAATAATATCTTCGATATCGTTGTTGTTAAAGTTGTTCAGATTTCTGACTTCCGGCGCTAGATCTCCTCTGTTTACATTGGGATTCAAATTCAAATTGCCGCCTCCATTTCCATTGTTGCCACCATTGCCCCTTGCAGTAATGTAGAACCGAATTGTTTCCTGTAAATTCCGCCCTACTCCATTGTGAAAATAAGGTCCTGTTTGATCTAAGTTTCTCAATGTTGGAGTCCTAAAAGCATAGGTTCCATTCGCACCGCGATCAGATTCAGGAATTGCATTGTTATCCGGTACTCCAAGTACATGCAATTCGAAGTCGGAAAACATAGGTCCACTGTGACAATCTCCACAACCGATTTCCATAAATCGATTCATCCCTTGAATTTGGTCCGGAGTCATAGCGTTTTGGTCTCCTTCCTGAAAATCATCAAAAGGACTATTGGTCGCAACCAAGGATCGTTCAAAAGCTGCAATAGCCGAAGCAATGTTGGCAGAAGAAATGGCATTTTCACCATTAAAAACGGCATTGAATAAAGCTACATATTCACCATTGCTGGCCAGTCTATTTACAATACTATCCAATGCTACGTCTTCACCAAAAGCGTGGCCTCTCATCTCTTCAAAAGACAGCAAAGGTTGCAAAGCCTGACTTTCTAGACTTCTGGTTCTTGAATCCCAAAACATGGGAGCTTGATCAGGATTCACTTGCCCGTTTTCATCCATTCCATTGAAAGCAGTATTTAAAATCGTTGGGGAATTTCGAAAGCCAAAACTTTCGTTCGAACCTGGCAACAGTCTTCTCTGAGGTCCCAAACCTTCTGCCTCAATACCAAGAGCAAGTTCCCGACCATCTGCATAACCGAAATCAGGGTGGTGGCAAGTAGCGCAAGCAACGTCCTTCCCACCGGATAAGACTGGATCCCAAAAGAGCAATCTCCCTAATTCTACGATAGACTGATTTGTATTATTATCGTTTCCATTATTTGGAATATCATTTATATCAACAATATCTGTTGCATCGTTATCATCTAAATCATTCGCATCATCATCGGGTTGACAGGCATTAAAAACGATACAAGACAAAGAAATCAAAACAATTTTCGACCACTTCATAGTTAATTAATTTTAGAATTATTAAATACGTAAGTGTTGATTTCTATTAATAGGCGCAGTTTTTTTAAAAAGGTTACTCAGTATCGTTTTGTACTTGAGCTAGTATTCGTAAATTTGAGTTTATAGCATTTGGATATAAAGACAGGCAAGCTTTTAAAAGACCTACTTTATTTTTTATAAAAATTTAAATTATATGTCCACCCAATCAGATTTGTGTGAAGAAAGTACGTTTTCAACAGTGTTTAGGGAATATGCGAAAACATTGAATAACTATCTTTTTTATAAGACGGGGAATAAAGGTCTGGCTCAGGATTTGACTCAGGAAGCATTTACCAGATTATGGCAGCATTGCAGCGATGTTATAGTGGCTAATGCAAAAGGATATGTTTTTAAAACTGCAAACAATTTATTGATCAATGAGCACAAGCATCAGCAAGTTGTTCTCAAATTCGAACACAACAATACCACTAAGTCTTCTGTAGAAAATCCTCAATTCTTAATGGAAGAAGAAGAATTGCGATTACAAATTGAAACGGCCATAGCTGCACTGCCTGAAAAACAAAGGGTTGTTTTTTTAATGAGTAGAATTGATAAAAAAACCTATGCTGAAATTGCTGCGATTCTTGGAATTAGCAAGCAAGCCGTAGAAAAGAGAATTTATATTGCCTTAGATAAGTTAAGGATGGTTTCAAAAAAAATTAAGTAAAAGTAGGTCATTTAACCATTCAGTTGTCTTCATGTTGTAATAGAATCTAAATAAGTTTAAAAATTCTAATGAGATATGAATCTAAACTGTACAAGCAATTATTATGAAAGATGATAAGATTTTACATAAATGGATAAATGGTCAACTGAAAGGCGATGCTTTAGAAGAATTTAAAAAGCGTCCTGAATACGAATCTTTGGAAACCTTATATCGGAATACAGATCATTTGACTGCTCCTTCTTTTGAAGAAAAGGAAATGCTCTCTAGTATTTTGAAAAAGAAAAAAAGCACTGGTCCGCAAGCGATCCAAAGAAGCCTTGTTCCTTCCTGGCTAAAGTATGCAGCAGCAGCGATGATTGCTTTGATGGTTGGATTCTTTTTCTGGCCTAGTGCTGGTCAAGAAGTTAGCTTTGCAATGGCGAATGGAGAACAAATGAATGGCACCTTACCGGATCTGTCTACTTTTGTCCTTAATGCACAAAGTGAACTGGCTTACAATCAAAAAACTTGGAAAGAAGATCGGACGCTTACTTTGAAAGGAGAAGCATTTTTTAAAGTAGAAAAGGGTTCTAAATTTACGGTAAAAACACCAAACGGTACGGTACAGGTATTGGGAACACAATTTAATGTTTGGTCTCGAAATGATAAATTAGAAGTCAAATGTACCAGTGGAAAAGTGGCCGTCTTAAATACAAAAGGCCAAAAATTAGGAGAGCTCACTGCCAATCAAGCGATAGCGCTTTCAGAGGACGTAGTCGAAAAGAATTGGGAATTCCAAAATTCCGAGAACACAAGCTGGATGAATGGAATCTCTAAATTCAAAAACGTCTCTTTAAGTCGGGTGTTGAATGAATTGGAAAGACAGTTTAATGTTGAGTTTGTATCGGAGAACATTAATTTAGAAGAAATGATAAGCTGCAATTTTCAGCACAAGAACTTAGATCTAGCGCTTCAGACTACCTTAAATGTTTTAAATATTAAATTTGAAAAACTAGATGGAAATAAAATCCGTTTAAGAACTGAATAATTGTAAATTTGAGCTTGTTTAAACGTTAAAAACAGACCGAATATCCTTTTCTTCGGCTTCGATTATATTTTTATAGAATTTTAATCGCAACTAATCAAGCTTTAAAGAGTTTTACAATTAATGACTTTAAAATCATTTCTTTTACTTTTTTTCCTTTCAGTTACTTTGAATTTGTTTGGTCAGGATCAAACCATTAAAATTACTGATTCGGTTAATGATCTGAAAGATTTGATTTCTGTCCTAGAATCTAAACATCAACTTTTAATTTCTTACAAAGAAAGTGATGTTCAAAACATTCCGATTCGCCTTCCTAAAAAGGCACTAAGTTTAACTGATTTTTTAGAACAAACTTTACAAAACACTCCCCTTTCCTTTGAAATTCTGGATCAGAATTATATCCTCCTTAAAAACAAGGGCGATCAAACAACCACACTCCTTTGTGGAACTGTTTATGATGGGATAGAAAACGAACCACTGGAATTTGCCAATATCTATATTCTCAATTCGCAGACCGGTACCCTCACAGAATCGAATGGAAAATTTAAACTAGAAACCATTTTTGCTAAAACAGATACTTTGGTCATTAGCTATCTTGGCTATGAAGAACAAAAGATTGCTTTCGGCGATCTTGACTTAAATAAATGCCTCGATGTTGTTTTGCAAATGCAAGAGTTTTCCAGTGATTTTGTTTTAGTCACTGATTATATAAATGATGGAATTCGGGTAGAAAAAAACGGCGTTGCAACCGTTTTGACTACAGACAAAATGGGCATTCTTCCGGGGCAAGTCGAACCGGATGTTTTACAAAGCATTCATTTTCTTCCAGGGATTAGCTCTGCAGATGGTTCTGTAGAAAGCATTCACATCCGTGGAGGAACTCCCGATCAAAACTTGATCTTATGGGAATCCATTCCCATTTATCATTCTGCTCATTACTTTGGAATGATCTCTTCTTTCAATTCTAATATCATCAACGATGCAAAGGTTTTTAGAGGTGGATTTGATGTGGATTATGGTGGCAGAATTTCGGGCGTCATAGATTTAAAATCACCAGACACGGAGATTAGAAAAACAGAATTTGGTTTTGGATCAAATCTTTTAAATGTATTTGCAGATGGAAAAATTCGTTTAAAAGAAAACAAATCCACTGTGGTCTTTTCAATGCGAAGGTCTCTTTCCAATGGATGGCGCTCTCCTACTTTTGAAAGCATTTCGCGACGCAACAATCAAAGTGTTTTGTTAGATATCCCTGTTAATGAAGAACTTCCTACTTTCATCAAAATAGAAAACGATTTTACTTTTTTTGATGCAAACCTAAAAGGCAGTTTTCAACTAACGGATAAAGACAAAGTCAACGTAGCTTTTTTTTACAACAAAAATATTTTCAATTCTTCTGTGCAAGACGACAATGTAAGACGTGTTCAATTAGACAGTCTTGACTTGGACAATCAAGGTTTCAGCATTGCTTACGAACGCCAGTGGAATAAAAACATACAGACTAAAATAGTTGCGCTATCTACAGATTATCAATATGTCTACGATTACAGAGTCAATTCGGAAGGTAGAATGG
>CALIAG010000137.1 GCA_938041325.1 uncultured Saprospiraceae bacterium
ATATCTATGAACTGCTGTCGCAACTCATCGTTTGTTTTGCGTTTGATTTTCCACTTTACGGATTGTTCTGTGTTCGGAGATTCGTGGTCTCTTGGTCCAAACATCATTAAGGAAGGCCACCAGAATCTATTTAATGCATCTTGTGCCATTTCTTTCTGCACTTTTGTTCCTTTTGAAAGGCCAAGCATTATTTCATAGCCTTGTCTTTGATGGAAACTTTCTTCTTTACAGATTCTAACCATAGCTCTACCGTAAGGTCCGAAGGAAGTTCGGGTGAGCATGACTTGATTAATGATCGCTGCACCATCTACCAACCAACCTATTGCTCCAATATCTGCCCAGGTTAACGTTGGGTAGTTGAAAATAGAAGAATATTTTGCCTTGCCGGTGAGCAATTGTTGTGTCATCTCATCTCTACTTATTCCAAGGGTTTCCGCAGCGGAATATAGGTAAAGTCCATGTCCAGCTTCGTCTTGAACTTTAGCCAAGAGTCCAACTTTTCTACGCAAAGTCGGAGCGCGGCTTATCCAATTGCCTTCGGGCAACATGCCTACAATTTCAGAATGCGCATGTTGAGAAATTTGCCTGATATGTGTCTTTCTGTATTTCTCAGGCATCCAGTCTTTTGGCTCTATGCGTTCACCGGCATCAATACGAGCTTGGAATTTTTCATTCATAATAAGATATATTATTTCAAGTCAATTTAACTGTCAAAATCAACCACCAATTTTTCAGAAGTTGGTATTGATGAACAGGTTAGAATATAACCATTTTCTATTTCATCTGGTTCGAGTCCATAGCTGAGTAACATTTCCACCTCTCCTTCCACCACTTTTGCTCGGCAAGTTGCGCAAACTCCGCCTTTGCAGGCAAAAGGCAAATCAGCTGCATTGTTTAATGCCAAATCCAATACGTTTCCTGTTCCTTGTTCTACTTTGAAGGTCTGCTGCTTTCCACCTTCTATGATGGTCATATCGCAAGTTTTGCCTTTGAATGTTTTGGCGATTTTTTCTCTTTTCTCGTCGGTCCCTTTGGAATCAGTTCCGAATAATTCGAAGTGTATTTTTTCTTTGGCTACTCCTATTCCTTTTAAATGATCTTCAATCAAAAGAATCATTGCTTCTGGACCACAAATAAAATAGTGGTCGATATTCGTTGTGTCGCAGATTGCTTTGAAAATGATTTCTAGTTTTTCCTTATCTATTCTTCCATTTAAAAATGGAATATTTCTTTTCTGTTTGGTTAAAAAATAGAAGATCTCAAATCGATCCATGAATCTATTTTTCAAAGCCTCTAACTCTTCCTTTAAGATTATTGAACTTGCTTTTTGGTTTACAAAAAACAATTTGAATGTAGCGTTCAGCTCAGCGGTCAGGTGCGTTTTAATGATAGATGCGATTGGCGTTACCCCACTTCCTGCAGCAAAAGCAACATAATTTCGTTTTTGATTTGAATCTACTTCCACGTAAAATTTCCCGTCTGGTGGCATTACCTCTAAAAAATCTCCAGCTTTTAAAACATCGTTTGCAAAGGTTGAAAATTTGCCTCCTTCAATCTTTTTTATTCCAACCTGCCATTCTTTATCCAAAGGACTGGAGCAAAGTGAATAAGATCTTCTGACTTCTTCCCCATTGATCTCTGTCTTTAAGGTCAAATACTGCCCTTGGATATAGTCAAACTCCTTTTGGAGTTCGCTGGGAACCTCAAAAGAAATTAGAGAACAGTCTTCTGTGTTCTTTTCAATATTGGCCACTTTCAATTTGTGAAATCTCTTCAAAGCTTATGTGTTTTATCCAAAGTTAACTAACAAGTGTTAGTTTTTCAAGTTTAAGACGAACAATTGTTAGTTTTATTGCAAAAAAAGCTGTCATTCTTCTACTTATCCAAAGAAATGCCTTTTAAAAGTATATGCTTCATTTGACCACACAGCTCTTCTTTGTTTATTCCCTGTTTTTTAGAATACCAAAGATGCAGCGTCCTTAAGGTGGACAGCATTGAAAAGAGCATGACTTCTATGTTGATGTCTGCTATTTCTTTGTCTTTTATTCCTTTCTTGATAATCTTTCTGAGTTTGTCTTCATAGCCATCACGCATTTTAATGAAGGAATCCAAATCGGGTTCTTTGAGGTGCATCCAATCATTGTTTACAGAACTGATTGCGTCTGCATGTTCGATGGTAATGTTTACGTGAAGTTCGATGATTTGGTTTAACTTTTGAATAGAGGAGATTTTGCTTTTAGAAATGGAGTCTATTCCTAGTGTGAAACTCTCTGCCACTTCCATAACGATTAAGGAAAGTATCTCTTGCTTGGACTTGATGTGGTTGTATAAGCTAGCGGCTTTAATTCCTAAAGCTTGTGCTAGGTCGCGCATAGAGATCGCGTTGTATCCTTTTTTGCGGAATAGCTGCGCGGCGGTTTTGAGAATTTCTTTTTTACGTTGATCTCCTTTCATTGTTAAATTTAAAATTTCCAGTAAGATAAGGTAAAATTAAAAAAGGCGACGCTTTGTGAAGCATCGCCTTTTTTAAAATTCTCGGAAAAAAATCGTTAATCTACTTTTACAAGCTTTTTGAAAAGTAAATTTTCACGATCACCTTCAATTCTTACAAGATACACACCAGAAGGTATTTTGCTTAAGTCCAATCGAACTTTATCTGTACCAAATCCATGCGTTTGCGTAGAAATCGTTTGACCAATCGTATTTATTAGTGAAATTGAATACGCTTCTTGCAGCGCTGAAAGGTTTTCAATATTGACCATACTGTTGGTTGGATTAGGAAACAATTTAATTTGCTTAAGCAATTCAGGATTTCCTAAACTGGAAATCATAACTCCTTCAATCGTTTCAGAATGAGAGACAGAGCAGCCGTTGATGTCTACAACTTGGCAAGTCAAAACATGCGTACCAATCTCATCGATGATAATATTAATACTGTGTTCATTTGAAAAAAGTGCACCATCCAAGAGCCAACCAATACTTGTCGTTTCGCTTTCTAAGTGACTGGATATAAAACTACTCAATATTGAATTGACCTCAACCGTATCCATGACATTAAAATCCAAAGCTTGTACTGGTGCTTCGACTTCTAATACACTTGTAGTTGTGCCGTTTTCATTAACAGCTTCCACCCCAACGGTATAACTGCCTGAGGTAGCATAAGTATGCTCTATGGAAATACCTTCGCCAAAATTTCCGTCTCCAAAGTCCCAATTTACAAGATCTGCATTAATGGCATTGCTATTAAAGAAGACTGTATTGGAGCATTCTTGGTTCTCAAAGGTAGCATTCATTAAAGGGGCTACATCATCAAGTAAACAGGTCCAGTTGATTATAAAACCAGGTCGCGTAATACTTCCATCAGTGTCCCAAACAAACCTTATTCGAGAAGTATATATTTCCAACGAAAAGGGATTTAATACCCCATCATATTGGGCATAAGGAACATAACCCGTTCCATCGTCTATTTCAAGGTTCAAAAAATCCCAACCTCCTTCTGTTTCAAAGAATTCAAAATCTAAGATATACCCAACGGCATTCGGAACTTCTATATCTACTATAGAAAATACACTATTATCATAATTCCCATCAGTTCCACCATCATCAACAAGAACTCCTTCGCAATCTGTGACTACCAACAGCAAATCATCTTCCATTGTAATAATATCACATTCCGGCAATTGGTCGTCCCATCCCACGAAATCTAATTCAGTTAGTGTATCGCAACCTGCAACATTGCAGGCAATTAAACTTACATCATAAGAACCTATAGCAGGTAATGTAACCGTTGGGTTAGGGTCATTTGAGACTTCTACTCCATCTAATAGCCAAGTCCAAGAATTTCCAAAACCTGTGGACTCATCCACTAAGGAAACAACACCATCGCAAACGATTCTATCTTCAGCTGAAAAATTAGCGACTGGAGGCGTATCGATATTTTCGCATTGCCAACTGATTACAAATCCAGGCCGTGTTACGCTACCATCCGTATCCCACTCAAATCTTATTCGAGATGCTACAACTGTTATGGAGAAGGCTTGCAGGTTTCCATTATAACTATTGAATAATTCAAAACCATTTCCATTGTCTGTATAAAGTCTCAAATAATCCCATCCACTTTCTGTATTAAAAAAGTCGAAATCGATTTCGTATGCTCCAGTACCTGGAGATTCAATATCTAAGATTGAAAAAACGTTATTATCGTAGTTATTATTGAGTCCGCCATCGTCCACCAAAACTCCTTCACAAGAATTTGAAACTACCGTCATGTTATCTTCTAAAATAATGGTATCACAAAAACTTGCCTCCGGATCAAAATAAATATAGTCCGGTTTTAAAAGAGTATCGCATCCTTCTGTATTACAGCCAATCAATTCTACATCATAAAAGCCTGGGTCAGTAAGAGGTATAACTGGGTTTTGCTCAGTCGAAACAACTTCTCCATTGATCAACCAAGTCCAAGAATTCGGATAATCTTCTGATTCATCAAAGAGAGAAACAAATGGATCACATACGACTGTATTATTCGCACTAAATTCTACATCAGGTATAGAAGGTAGGAGACATTCATAATTGATAACAAAACCAGGTCTTGTCACACTGCCATCCGTACCCCATTGCAATCTAACTTTTGGAGAAGAAATTTCTAAGGTAAATGGATCAAGAAAGCCCGTGTAAGATTCAACAAGTTGATACCCTGAGCCATTGTCCACAAATATTCTTAAGTAATCCCAACCGGATTCAACATCAAAAGATTCAAAATCCAATATGTAGCCTGGTGCATTTGCTGCTTCCAGGTTTATGGTGGAAAAAACATTATTACCATAATTCCCCGGACCACCATCATCAATGATCACTCCCTGACAATCAGCAGAAGTTATTGTTTCATTATTGACCATCACAAGTGTATCACAAAATGGAGCATCTTCATTATAAGTAATGTAATCCGGTCTTATTAATGTATCGCATCCCAGATCGTTGCAGGCAATCAATGCAATATCAAATACGCCTTGACCTGGTAAAATGATTTCTGGATTTCGTAGGTCTGAAACTTCTACATTATCTAAGAGCCAAGTCCATGAAGTTGGAAAGTTTGTTGAGTTATCTACCAAAGCCGCCAGTGGAGCACAAACATCAAGTCTATTTGCAGTAAAATCGGCTTCTGGTATCATTGGCACTAAGCATTCAAAGTCTATGACATATCCACTCCCCGTCACCGATCCATCAGAAGTAAAATTCAATAGTATTTCATCTCCTGGAATATATATTTCGAAAGGATCTATCGTTCCTCTATAGGCTTCTGTAAAAATAAGATCGCCATTATCAAAAGACGATATGGTTAAAACATCACAACAAAATTCTGTTTGAAATTCCGCAAAGTTTAAACGGTAACCAGGGACATTTGCATTTTGGATAGTCAAGGTACTATTCACACCATTTCTATAGCTATCATTTCCACCTTCATCCAAAATCACTCCAGCACAAGAAGAAATAGATTGATCCTCATTCATCATTATAATAGTATCACAAAAAGAAGACATGGTGTCTACAATAATAAAGTTCTCTTCTACAATTGAAAAAGGAGTGTTGTTACAATCTGAGCCAGAAAGACTTACGGTATACATTCCTAACTCATTATAAATATGACTTGGGTTTGCTTCTGTTGACTGCGTTCCATCACCAAAATCCCAAAGAAATTCTGTGACTGGACCTGTTGATGAAAATTGGATGCTTGCAGGAATTTCGCAGATAAAATTAGTAGATGCTCGAAAAGCAGGATCAAAACCAGTAGACAAAACGCCAACTGCTTCCCATGCATTTGCAACTTGTTCTAATTCAAAACTACATGCGCCATATAAATCAGAAGTTACTTCTAATGCAAAGTTGGCGCAATCCGGATAACTACTTGAACTGATCAGGTATTGTGTCCATGTGTTGTGCGCAATGGTCCAAGCTTTTTCCCAACCTATGCTTTCTATAGTGTAGTCTAGCCCGTTGTCATTCGTACCGCTTCCTCCCGTTACAAGAAGGTAAAACCAGTAGTTGCCAATCGCACTTGAAAAATGCACATCTCCGAATTCTTCCCAATATTCACCTTGATAGGTGTCTGGCATAAAAACTTCTTTAGGGTTCGCCATATTTCTGAAGTACGTTCCAGAAGTAGATACATCTTCTCCTAAGAGCCAATCCACAGATCCGGGATTTGTAAAATGTTCTACCGACATTCCTATTATATCAGAAATCGATTCGTTCATTCCTCCGGATTCTCCAGCGTATATCAGTCCTGAACTAAACTCCGTAACTGCGTGAGCGACTTCATGACCAATGATATTGATGTAAGTAAAAGGAAGGTCATAAGTACCTCCTGGAGTTCCATCTCCATATAGGGCACTCGATCCATCCCAGTAAGCATTTGCATCAGATAAATGCACAATACTATTCATTCCTCTTCCTGCACCATCAAAACCATCCAAGTTTAATTGATCTCTGTAAAAATCGAAGGTTGCTTCTGTGCCCCAGTGCGCATCTCCAGCAATTTCATCTAAATTTGCGTTGGCATTATTCCAAAAATTGTCTTCATCAAAAAACAAATCATTGGTGTTTAGGTTTTCGGTAGTAATTCCCGTTCCTCGTGTTTGATCATCTAAGACAAAACCGCCATCAACTTCTGTTGTTTCAATTGTTCTTGTACCATGATACCTTGTAACTGCAGTTCCTTCCACAACAAGGTCTTTTGCATGTTCATTGCATGCTTTGGTATGCGTATGTGTACCGGATCCTGAATTTGAACCAAAACTACACAAGCGTTCTTCTACAAAGATCACCTTACCTGTTTCAACTTCAATGCTAATTCTTTTTGATTGTAGAGGAGACATAGAAGAAACGTCTATTTCATATGCCAGCACCCATTGCGGTTTTTTAAAATTATAATCTTTCGGTACGAATATCAACCCTTCGTCATTGCATTCGGAAGAAGGTTCAAGCTTCTTATATTTATTGCTTTTTACAATTGTTTTAATTTTTGCGACTGCATCTTTATAAGCATATTTTGAGCTAGGCAATAAAATATTGTGCGCCCCTGGCATTGCTTTGGGGATGATAAAAACTGTTTCAGATTTCCTTGGTTTGTAATGAGAAGTTATTTGAAAACCTTTTATAGGAATGCCGTCAAAGGCTATTTTATACCTACAATGAAAATTATTTGCAGCATCTTCTTGACAATTCAACAAGGTAAATTCAAAATTCTTGTTTTTAAATTGTGGCAAGTCTAACAAACTTGATTCAGAAGCTTTTCCGGACAAAGTAAGTTTAAAATTAGATTCATTAAAGTTCACTAATTTTTGTGAAAATCCTGAAATGGAGAGTATAAGAAGAAATAGAAGTAGTTTAAGTTTTAGCATAAGGTTTATTTTGTTTGCCTCAAAAGTCTCTTTTAAAGAAAGCAAAAAAAATCCGCAATCGTAGATATATTGCTGTATTTCTGAAAACTTTAAGAGTCGTAAATAGTGTTTAATTGTTCTTCAATTAAACTTAGGTGAGCGGTCAAAGAATAAGGAGAGAATTTAAATGTTCAAACCTAAAGAAAAGTATCCAAAGGTTTGAACATTTAGTCGCTTACGAGTAAGGCTTAAATCTTATTGATTTGCTTTAATGATTTTACGAAATGCAAGATCATTGTTGTCACTTTCAATTTTTAACACATATATTCCTGCAGGCAACTCTTTTAAACTCAACTCGACCTTATCTGTACCGTTCGCAAAACGCTGAACAGAGATTGTCTGTCCGATAGTATTTTGCAGCGCTATTGAATACGATTCTTCTAAAGAAGAAAGGTTTTGAATATTCAAAATATCAGTTACTGGATTAGGGAAGATAGAAATCAATCTATTCCATTCTACTTCTTCGGAGCTTACCATTGTAGTACCATTTACAACAGCAGAAAAACTTGTTGCACATCCATTCACATCAACAATTTCAAGCAGAATCGTATTGTCACCAATATCTGTCAAGGTGATATCCGCATCATAGGTATTCGCAACTTGGGTTCCATTTAAACTCCATGAAATACTTGCAATCTCCCCCTGTGCATGACTTGATGGATTGACTGAAAAAGGAGTATTAATAACTGCAGATGCAGCAGTGTTAAACAAGGCTTCGGCATAGCTTGTTGTGACTGTTGTCGTTTCTGTATTTGTACCAAAGGTATTGGTAGCGGTAGCCACAACGGTATACGTACCTGCCGTAGCATAGGTGTGAGAAGTTGTCAGTCCTGTACCTGAATTCCCATCACCAAAATCCCAAGAGACATTATCTGTGTTGTTCGAATTAATATCAAAAGAAACCATATTTGTACAATTCGCAACTTGAGAACTCGTATTCAAAATAGGTGGTACATTTCCAGCGATACAACTCCATCCTACCACAAAGCCTGGATCCGTTACACTCCCATCCGAATCCCATACAAATTGGATACTGGTCGCGTCAATTACGAAAGTGCTGTCAACAGTTCCTGCAAATTCCGCATAAAATTCAAGACCATTACCAAAATCTGCATTGATGGTCAACTCATCACAACAGCCTTCTGATTCAAAATCTGCAATATCAATTTCATATCCAATAGCAGCTGGGCTAACTACTGTAACTGTAGCAAGAACGGAATTACTATAATTCCCAGCAACACCACCGTCATCTACTATAAATCCATCGCATCTTTCTGAAACTGTTGCAAAACCATCCTCCATGACCAAGGTATCACATGTAGCCAAAGCTGGATTGTAATTAATAAAATCAAGTTGTTCTATGGTATCACAACCGATGGCATTACAAGCAATCAGCTCTAAATCAAAAGTACCTGATGAAGACAAAGATATCAATGGATTTTGTTCTGTTGAAATAGAAGTACCATCTAGTAACCAATTCCATGAGTCAGGAAAATTACGTGATTCATCCATGACTTGAACTATTGAAGAACATACATTTCCAGCATTTCCTGAGAAGTCTGCAATGGGAGGACTTGGAAACATACATTCATAATTTACTACAAATCCATCCCTAATAACACTTCCATCAGAGGTCCACGCTATTGTAATTCTTGAACCAGGAACTTCAACAAAGAATGGGTCCAAAATTCCAGCATACCTATTGAATAGCTCAAGTCCGTTACCCAAGTCTGTATAAACTTCAAAAGCATCACAACAAGATTCTGTATTAAGAAATTCAAAATTTAGTCTATATCCTACTGCGTCAGGTCCTTCAATATTAACCGCAGAAATTACATTATTCGCGTAAGTATCATCTATTCCTCCATCATCAACAAGCACTCCTTCACAAGCGGCTGTTGATTGAGTAACTCCACTAGCCATAGTCAAGGTGTCACAAGCAGCTGAGTTTGGATCAACAGTCAAATAATCTGTTCTTGAGATTGTATTACAGCCAAGAACGTTGCAGGCAGTAAGTTCAACATCAAAAGTTCCAAAACCAGGAAGAGCAATAGTTGGGTTTTGATCATTGGATACTACATTACCATCAATCGACCAAGTCCATGAAGTTGGAAAGTTTTCACTTAAATCTTCAAAAGTAACTTCAGGAAAACAAAGTTCAGTTGTAAAAGTAGTAAAGTCTGTTACGACTTCCATAGGATCCAAGCATTCAAAATTAATGACAAAACCTGGTCGAACAACAGAACCATCCGATCCAAATATAAATTCAATTCTTTCCCCAGGAACACTAATTTCAAAGGGTTCCAAGGCCCCTCTAAATTCCTGATTAAAAGCTTCTACTCCATTTTGATAGGTTATTATCGTTAATTCATCACAACAGTTTTCGGTTGAAAATGCTAAAAAGTTTAGAAGATAACCTGCTGCGCTTGCATTTTCTACTGATACTGTAGCAGCAGCATTATTTGTATATTCTCCCGAGACTCCTCCATTATCCACAAGCACACCTGAGCATACAAATAGCTCTTGGTTCACATCCATGGTCACCGTATCGTTTCCAATAATATCTACACTTTCTAATGTGCTGTTTTCATTGAAACTATTTGAAAATGCCGTAAAGGAGAGAAAAAATAAACAAAGTGAAATTGTAAAATTTAATTTATTCATTGGTCTTGAGTTTAATTAAAAAATGTGTTTATAGTTATTATGCGAATATCTTTTAAGTATAAATGATCAAAGCTTTCCAAAAACAAAATAAAGCATATCCTTCCTTCAAAAACAGGTGCGCTTTGAAGGTTTTTATTATCTTGGATAATTAATTTAATGATCTATAAAAATTCTAATCCACATTATCCAAAAGGATAAATAGCAAGGTGAATTTTTAACTTTTTAGTATTCTATTGGGTAATCTTCGGCAGGTATGTATAAAAATTATTAAAAAACAGAACGGTGATCTAATTGTAATCCAACTTCTATTTTTGCACAACTTAATTATCAAATATACAATTAAATGAAAAACTCTAATTATTATATTCTATTTTTTTTATTTTTTATTGTTAGCTCTGCTATTGGTCAGACGGAAAAAAAGGCCTTGTATCATCCCGAGGCAAATGCCCAAGAAGATATTACAAAACTGGTTGAACAGGCAGAAAAAGAAGGAAAACACCTTGTGCTTCAGGTAGGTGGCAATTGGTGTGGATGGTGTATTAAATTCCATGATTTTATCCAAATGGATTCTTCTATAAATGCCTTAGTCAATGAGAATTACCTGATTTATCATTTGAATTATAGTGCAGAGAATAAGAATGAAAGTGTTTTAGAGGATTATCAATTTCCACAACGTTTCGGCTTTCCTGTTTTTGTAATCCTTGACGGAAAAGGCAATCGTATCCATACGCAGGATAGTGCATTGTTGGAAAGTGGAAAAGGCTATGACAGTAAGAAAGTTTATAATTTTTTCAAGGGTTGGTCTCCTTCTGCTTTAAATCCTGAGACTTATTCTGAAAAAAAAGGAGGTTAGTCTTTTTCAGACAAATGATCTGCCAATCGCATTGCCAATGCGATAATCGTCAAGGTTGGATTCGAATGACTTCCAGTAGGAAAAACTGAGCTACCAGCAATGTAAAGGTTGTCTAATTCAAAAACTTTGCAATTTTGATCTACAACGGCTTCGCTGTCATTAACGCCCATTCTTGTCGTGCCAATATGATGTGTTGCATCATTAATTCGCCCTTTCCAATCTTTGTTTTTTGCAAAATCTTCTTTCTCTAAAATCCCCAATCCGGATTGATCGATATAGGATTTGAATAGGTCTAGTGATTTTTCAAAAGTATGAATCACCTGATCGCTTATCGTCCAGTGCAATTGAATCTTCGGCATTCCAAAAATGTCTTTTTCATCGGATAACTGAATGCGATTGTGTGGTTCTGGATTGCATTCCATCATAATGTTTAGTTTCACATCTGGATCAGGTGTGTATATTTTTTTATCGATGAAATATTGCTTTGCCGTTTTCGTCAAAGCGGGCAAATGTTTCATTACCGAAAATAAAACGCTTGCATCTTTTAACTTCAATTCGCCACGCACTTTTTTTCGATAGAGTTCTTTTATTTTTTCAAAAGGATGTTCTGGTTTTGTAAAGTGCAATAAGGATGCTCCTACGTTTACGGTTTGCTCTTGTTTTTGAAATTCATTTGAACAAATCAACCGAGGAAGATATCTAGTCTTTGCTATTAAAAAGTAGTTAAAGTAGGCTTGTGTATTTCGCTTTAATGGTTGAAAAGTAGCGACTCGAGCGTTTGGGTGATCTTGCAAAAAACGACCGACCATGTCCTTGTGATTGCCCAAACCCTTTTCTAGCTGATTATTCGAAGTCAGTAATAATCTTGGGTTTTCAAGCCCACCGCAAGCCAGTACAAACTTCCGAGCTTTCACTTTACCTTGCCTTCCATCATAAGTTCTAAACTCAGCTTGTGCCAGAGTTTTTTTATTTTCATTCAAATGAAGATTCGTGAGATTGGCGTTTTGGAGTAAACTAATATTTTTAGAGGATTGGATTTTTTGTCTATATAACTCTCGAACATTTGGAGTTGGACTCCATTTCGAAAAACGCAGGTTTAAGTCAGCTGATTCTGGTAATTCTTTTTCTTTAATGAGGTCAAAAATATTTTCATCGTATTCTCCAATAACATCCAGATTCAAAAAGTGATCGGCTTTATCATAATAAGGGTCCAATTCTTTTTTTGCAATAGGCCAGCCGCTGTGTGCAATCCAGTCTCTCTTTTCAAAATCGATGCTATCCATCGGTAATGCTTGCCCACCCCAACGCATTGTTGCACCTCCAAAAACCCTGAACCGGCCTTCGAGAGATCCCGGAAAAGGGTGATCTATTGTATTTATTTTGAACAATTCCTGGTTGCGTTCGGTGATGTGTTCACCACCAGCTTCTAGTACAATTATTTTTGTTTGAGTATTGTAAAAACGGGTAAGAAAGGATAAAGCGGCAGCTCCTGATCCTATGACACAAATGTCACAATCAAATTGATCAGGAAGGTTTGAATCCTCAAAGTCAAGTATCATTGATTATTAATTGGGGTTTAGTTTTTTAGACGGTTAGACTGCTAGACAATCGGTCCAATAGTCTAACTATCTCCTTTAAAGGTATCGCTTATTTTCGAAAAGCCTTGCAAATTTAACCTTAAAACTTACAGCTCATATTCATACACAAAATCCAATTGAACATCATCTCCAACGGTAAACGTATGTGTTCCTGCCTTTTTAAAACCCATTCTTTCATAAAAAAGAATTGCATTGGGGTTCTCTTCCCATACTCCAAGCCATATTTTCTGAAAGCCCAATTCTTTTCCCACTTCAATGCTTTTAGCAATCATAGATTTTCCGAGCCCCAAGCCTTTGAAATCATTTTTCAGATAAATCCTTTCCAGTTCTATAGTATTTTTTTCATTCAAGTCAGATTGGGCGCCAGGTTCATTAAGTTTAAAATATCCCGCTAGACATTTTTCAAAGTAGACAAAATAGAAGTGGGAACCTTTTGTCGATAATTCTTTTTGTAGTTGAATTTTATTGAACGCGGAGTCGATATAGTTGTCAAAATTTTCTTTCGTATTTTTCTCTTGGTAAGTATCCGAAAAGGTTTGGATACTTAAAGATTGAAGCGCGATCAAATCTTTAGGTTGGCAACGAATGATTTCAGAATTCGACATGATACTGGACTTTGAACAAACCAAAATCTAATATAGCACCTTGCTCCAAAAACAAAGAGCCATTTTTGTATTAATTACAAAAATGGCTCTCAGAAAATAATCTTAAAAAAATTATTTTATTTGCTCTCCTATTTTATAATTTTTACAAAGCAAAATTTTCTTGGTTTCTAAAAACGAAACAATGGAAAAAGTATTTGCATCAACTGGATGAACAAGGTTAGAATAGATTTCATGATGAGACTGGACTTCTCCATAATCTACCATCAAACTTCCCATAGGACTCAATGTTCCATAATAAACTTGAATATGGTCTTCAACATTTTTCTCTGTCTCACTTGACAGCAAATTTTTACCCGCAAAAGAAGTAATCCTCGCTGTTTCAACTCCAGATTTTTTATCCAAATAAGAAACATATGGTGTTCCTGATGCTGTCACTCCTGAGAAAATACTTCTCCATGGAAAACTTCCTATTGCTGACATCTTAGGCTCTTCATTTTTACGCTTGTAATTCTTTCCTTCAAAGGCGTAGTTCTTTTTAATGGCAAGATTTTCATCTAAATAGACGCTGTAAAAATAACCTAGTGCATCAGTTAAAACAGCAATTCCATCTGGTGTTTTTTCCATAAAGAAAAACATATAATCACTTATTACAGGTAATTTATCTTTTGGGATTGAGACTGTTTTAACTACTTTTCCAGCGGCATCGTATTTCACAATTTCCGCAGTAGATTTCGCATTTGCGCCTTTCTTAGGATAAGTCCTGAAGAGCACATAAGTGTCTTTATTGTGAGAAATTGCAGAGAGCATTTTTCTGGTTCCTTTTTCGTAAAAGGAGCTGAATAGTTCTTTACCTTTAGTATCCAAGCAAACCATTCCTTCGTTTTTAGTCTTATCAGAACCTTTCAATATTTTACAATCAAATAAATATCGATCCTCGGTTCCTGCAGCAACTACTGGATAGGCATCCAAATATTCTTTATTCAAAGTTGCACCTTCTGTTTTAGCATAAGGAAGATTTTTCGAAGTAATATTATCACCGCCGGCAAGCATATAAGTTAGATAGAATTTAGTTGCACCTGGTGGAGTGTATTCCCATTCTGTTTTTAGTTCATTTGAAAAAACTTGTTCTGTAGTAACATTCATTGAACCTCCACCTTTTATAAAATAGCCTTCTTCCTTCGGTGTTACAGTAAGTACATTTCCACTGAATTTTTTGGTTCCTATATTTTTGCCATTGACATCAAAAGTATAGACATTCTGATTCCCTAAGTTCTTTGGCATAACTACGCAAAAGGAAGTTCCGTTATAAAACACCTTTGCTTTCTCTTCTCTGAATTTACTTGTTTTTAATATTTTTTGAGGAACCTTTAAGGTTGTTATCATTTCACCATTTAAATCAACAACATCTACTACGATCTTCATAGATTGTAGTTTAGAAATCGCATAGCCAACGTCTGGAATGACAGATACTCCTTGAAATTCTTTGTGTTTGAATCCTTCAAATTTAAACCCTTGAGCATTGAGTTCACTTCCAAAACAGAAAGCAAATAATAAGCTTAGCGTAAGAGTAATCGTTTTAATTTTCATATTAGATTTATTACAATTGTGTTAAATTACAAATATTAAATCATGCCCTCAGTCATGTAAATTTAATGTTTCAACTTTCTAAACTCTTGATATGATTCACATATTGTTCCAAGATTAAAGTCCAGATAAAAAAACATGAATTTAATGCACTTCTTTTACCTTAATGTCAGAATAATAGAATTGGTAATGCGAATCTGGGCGAAATCACTTAAATAAGGGCTTCGGAATAGAATTTGATTTATTTCATCTGAGTAAGAATTCACAAATTATTACCTTTCCGTAACGTTATAATAGAAAATCGCTACAAACAACTTAAACACAATGTCAGAAACCATGCAATTGGCAATAGTCGAAGATGATCCGGTGGTCATGGAAAGTCTTCAAACCTATTTTGAGTTCAATAGGGCAATCAATGTTGTATTATCCGCCACAAGTGTAGAAGCCTTTTGGGAAAATGTAGATCAGCTCCCTAATGCCAAAATCGACATCATATTGCTAGACATTGGCTTACCAGGCCAGTCTGGTTTGGAAGCAATCGCAAAAATAAAAATGCGATTTGAAGCCGTCGATATTGTGATGTTTACCACTTATGAGGAGGAGGAGAAAATTTTCAAGGCGCTTTGCGATGGAGCTTGTTCTTATATCACTAAAAGAACTTCCTTAAGTAAATTACAAGAAGCTTTGTACATCATACACCGTGGAGGCTCCTATATGTCTCCATCCATTGCAAGAAAGGTCGTTCAACATTTTGTACCTAAGAAAACCGTCGTAAAACAGGAGGGCAATTTAACCGTAAGGCAATTGGAAATTGTTGAAGGAATTGTAGAAGGATTGAGTTATAAAATGGTAGCGGATAAACTTGGAATCGGAATTGAAACGGTGAGAGACCATATTAAAAAAATATACAAAAGCCTACATGTTCATAGCAAAGCAGAACTGATTAAAAAGAAATTGGACGGAAAGATTTAAAAAAAGATGGAGGTAAATTCCTCCATCATAGTGTGTGTGTCTAAACTCAATGTTTATCACTCTAATAATTTTATTTATCTTTAATTACTAACGGCAAGTACTTTTGAGAACTGAGCATTTGCAATATCAAAGGCAAGGTATTTCCCATCTCTGAAAAAATAAACATTCCCGTCATTGATATTGGTTGCTCCTGCTATGCCGCTATTCCATTCTGCAGGCCAGCCTTCCCAATTGAGCATTAAGTCTGGTTCTTCGTACGTTTGTGTTGCGGTGTTGTAAACCACATATTCTTCCCCAAGGAAAAAGAAAATGCGATTCTCTTCCCATCGAACTATGGCATCTAAAGCACCGTTCCATTCTTCAGGCAGACCAGGCCAAACACCAGACCCACTTATGCTATTGCTACTTACATCAAAAGTCAAGTATTCATGTCCTTTAAACAAAAGCAATTCCGTATCACTCCAAAGTGTACTCCCATCTACATAATCCCAAGTGTCAGGGAATTGATTTATGGCTGACAATGGATAAGCTGGATACTTGTCTTCTTCCATCATCGGAACATATTTATATGTATAACCACTAAAAAAAACTAAACTTTCTTGAGCGCTAGAAAAAGCCACAGCATCAATATTGTTTCCAATTTCTTTTGGAAGTTGCCATTGAGCGATTGCCTGCGATTGTAGGAGTATGGCCAATGAAAACAGAAGAGCCATTTTTCTTACTATTGAAATTTCCTTAATCATAATTTTATCTTTTAATTGATTTTTTATTTTTGTTTACAGACTTCCCTTGTTTCGATTTGTTCGTAATCGGAGGCTGAACTTTTTTATTTGAAGCCGGTAAAGATCCTTGTACTTTTTTTGCATTTTGTATTTGCTTTGAAGTTGGTAGCGGTGGTTCTTGTGGCCTTACAGGTTTGTTTCCTTTTGGAGCTGGAGGCGCAACCAGACCTTTTCCATTTCTGTTTTGAACAGGAGGTGCTGTTTTGGGATGCAAATGCTTTGGTGCATATCGCGGAATATAACCCGGATTACTCTTCATCTTTTCACCAGGAGGTTTTGGGCCTTGTACTGGGCCACCTTTAGGAGCAGGAGGTACAATTGGTCCATTTAATTTACCAGGTTTCGCCTTCGGGTTTATTCCATTTACAGAATTTGTTCTATTCAAATTTTT
>CALIAG010000138.1 GCA_938041325.1 uncultured Saprospiraceae bacterium
ATGAATTTTTTCGCCATTATAAAAGGCGAAGAAATATATCACGAATGTAAAAGCAAGTTTAGAAAAAGGTTTGTTGTTGCAGCACTAATGTCAATGATAGTTATCGATGCCATGTTGATTATCAACGATATGGTTGAAACAGATAAAGTGGGTTCTTTCTTTTTTATCATAATGGCTGTATTGATCAATACTGATTTGCAGAATAAAGAAGAAGCAAAGAAAAACCTTGAACTAACTAAAAACGTTCAATAAGAATGACTTAACTTTTTTTAAGCTAAAACGTTATTAATTCAAGTCTAATAGTCAGTACTTTTTTCATAAACCTCTAGTATGTCATCAGAAAATACATATGATTTAATCATCGTTGGAGGTGGACCCATAGGACTTGCTTGTGGCATCGCGGCTAAAAAAGCAGGGCTCAATTTATTGATAATAGAAAAGGGGATGTTGGTCAATTCCATTTATCAGTTTCCCACCAACATGACTTTCTTCTCTACTTCAAAATTATTGGAAATAGGCGAAGTTCCTTTCATTTCACATTCTGAAAAACCAACCCGACGAGAAGCGCTAGAGTACTTCAGACGAGTTCAACAAAGTTGGGATTTGAATATTCAATTTTATGAAACGGTGAATGGATTGGATAAAGGGATTGATTCCAATTATGTTCTAAAAACATCAAAAGGAAATTATAAGTGTCAATCGATTATCCTTGCAACTGGCTTTTATGGAGATGCAGTGAAAATGAATGTTCCAGGAGAAGAGCTTCCAAAGGTTAAGCATTATTATACGGAGGCTCATCCTTATGTTGGCCAAAAATTGTTGATCGTTGGAGCTGCCAATTCTGCTTGTGATGTTGCCCTAGAAACCTATCATAAAGGCAGCAAAGTAACAATGGTCATTAGAAAAGACAGCATCTATGATCGCGTAAAATATTGGATCAAACCAAACATAGAAAACAGAATCAAAGAAGGATCAATCAAAGCCTATTTTAATTCTAGTGTCAAATCTATCCATGAAAATTCTGTTATTTTAAAAACGCCGGATGGAGAGTTGGAAATTGAAAACGACTTTGTTTTGGCAATGACTGGTTATAAACCAGATTATACCTTTTTCGATCAAATCGGAATAGGAATCGGTTTGGATGAATATGCCACGCCCATTTATGATGAAGAAACATTAGAGTCCACATTGCCGAATGTTTATTTGGCTGGAGTAATAAACGGAGGACTAAAAACCAATCGGTTTTTTATTGAGAATACGCGGATCCATGCAGATATGATCGTGAAGAGTATTCTGGAAAAAGACCGTTTAAAAACGACAAAAAAATAGCTCCGATTTACAAAACCGGAGCTATTTTTCTAGACCATATCGGCCTTAGTCAGCTTCTATCAAAGTGACTTGTTCAAGTGTATACATCAAGCGATTGATATCGCTGTCATTGAGTTTTAAGATGCCTTTTAAGGTAACGGCCTCTGCCGTATATTTAACAGGTTCGCTAGCGATTACTTCCATTACCGTTTCTGGTCCTGCACCTCCGCAGAAAAAACACATGTTGTATGGGAAAGCAGAGAAAATAAATTCAGAATGACTTTTGTACCCTTCTACTGGAATGATGTATCCAGATATTTCGACTTCTTGGTTTTCTAAAGCTTTGACCTCTTTTGAAAAGACAGGTTTATCCACTTTGAAACCCATGATTTCATCGTATTCTTTTTTGAAAGTAATTTTTGCCAAGGTCGTCCAGATATTACCTGCAGTCGTTTCTGCTTGAGCAAAAGTTTCGCTTGGGTTGATTGCTAAAAACAATCCGAACAATAATATAAAAGCTGATTTGTACATGTCTTTTTTAGTTTAGTTCCAATATTAGGACGCAACGAACAGTCAAAATAACGTTTTAAAACGCATTATGCTTTTAAGAATCCGTTAAAGTTTCTGAAATGTCGGTCGTACTCGCCTGAATCGCTGGAATTAAGGCTGCGAAGAGCCCTGTAAACAATGCAAAAAGGATCACGAGCCATTCTGTTTGAACCCATAATTTCCCTGTAAAAGGATATCTGTAGGCTTCTTGCATATAATTCCCCAACACTTCCATTCCAATATGCGCGGCGATCAAGCCAAGAATCAATCCCAAAACCGACAAGAGCAAACCTTCCAAAATGACCATCCACAGAATTTTTCCCCGGCTTGCACCCATTACTCGCATCAAAGCCATTTCATATTTACGATCCTTCAATGCATTGAAAAGACTAATGAAAATACTAAATGCGGAAACGATGACAATGATCAAGGCAATGGTATATAAAGTGGATTCTCCTACGCCCATCATGTCATAAAGGCGATTGATCTGGTAAACCGGATCAGCTGCGAGGAGATCTGTATTTTCATTAATATTTCGCCCCATACTCATGGTTTGAAAATTTCTCATTTTATAGCGAATCAATAAAGCAGTAATTTCTTTATCGACTTGTTCTACCAATGGAATTTCATCTTTTGGATGATCATGTCCTTCATGAGGATCGACCTCGTGATTGTGTCCCTCGTGGTCATGTCCGGTATGGTCTTCGTGATCGTGCCCTTCATGGTCATGTCCTTCGTGGTTACCATCTTCTTCCTCTTCTTCATGCGAATGTCCTTCATGCACTTCCCAAATACTTTCTGTATTGGTCAATATCAATTGATCCATCACAGAACCTGTTGGTTCAAAAATACCCTTTACTATAAATGGTTCACTATCCGTATGCTCATTCAATCCATCATTGACCAGACCATGAGCAGAACGAAATTCATCCCCAATGCTCAAACCCGTTTGCAAGGCAACATTGGCTCCGATACTGACTTCCATATTCTTTTTCCATCGAACACCTTCCTTTATTTTTCCTGCATATAAAGAATCCACAAAACTATAGTTGGTTCCGATGATTCGAAATCCTTTGTAGTTGTCTCCTATTGAAAGAGGAACGGCTACAGCTATGAGTGGATGTTTAGGATTTAAAAAAGCACGAATTTGTTTGATGGGAATATTTCCGGTTGGTGCGTCGATGTGATACATGCTATTTAAGATCACCTGTAAAGGACTGCCTTTTGCACCAAGGACTAAATTTATGCCTGCTTGATTTTTATCGAATTGTGATTGAATTTGCTTATTGAGTAAAATCAAGAGCGTAATCAAACCTACTCCTAAAGTGAATAGCAAAACACTCAGTAGCATCGACAATGGCCGATGAATCAAATTTTTCCAGCTGAGTTTTAATACATTCATCTTAGTTGTTGTAGGATGATTTGATTAGGAAATAATTCTTTCAAACGGTTGTCGTGCGTGACGACGATCAATGTGGCTTTTTCTTCTTCTGCCGCAGCTTTTAAAAGTGTGATTACTTCTTGACAATTATTATCATCAAGAGCAGAAGTAGGTTCATCAGCCAATATAACTTTTGGTTTGTTTAGCAAAGCTCTTACGATGGCAACTCTTTGTTGTTCTCCAACACTTAATCGGTCTGGTTTGCTATTTTTTTTGTGTTCTAGTTTTAAACGTTTAAGCAGGGTGTCAATTCTATCTTTAGAAATGGGTTTGCGAGCCAATTGTTGAGCCAGCATCAAATTTTCTTCTACGGTTAATGCTTTTACGAAATGAGATTGCTGGAAAACGATACCGACGTTTTGGCCACGAAACAAATCCAATTGACTGGAAGAAAGTGTGCTGATGTCTTTATTCGCGATATGTACTTTTCCATTTTGTGGTTTTCGCAACCCACCGATTAAATGGAGTAAAGTCGTTTTACCACAACCAGAAGGCCCTATCAAAAGCCAGTTTTGACCTGCACCACAATTGATGTCAGGAAAGGATAGTTTATTTTCTCCTTGATAAGCAAAAGATAAGTTTTCTGTTTTTAGCATAAATATTACTTACAAAAGTGCTGCGCCAAATACACCTGCACTATCTCCTAATTTTGGTCTAAGGAAAGGCGTTTCAAGTGTGTGATTAAAGACATGTTTCTCAACTTCCCAAACCCCTTCTTTATATAATAAATCAATATTTCCCAATCCTCCGCCAATAACGACCGCATCAGGATCGACAACATTGATTATGTTGGCAAATGATTTTCCAAAATGATGCAGCAGACGATGTACTGTTTTGACAGCGGCTTCATCGCTTCCTTCTTTATAACGTTCTATAATTTCTTTAAGTTTTAAAGGAACACCCATTATTGATTCATAATACCTTTCCAAGGAAGGCCCGGATAGGATTGTTTCAACACATCCTACTTTACCACAATAGCATTCTCCTCCAGATTCATCCGCAAAGTTATGCCCCCATTCACCAGCAATGCCTTGTAATCCGCTTAACACTTGGCCATTGACGACCAATCCTCCACCGACTCCTGTGCCCATTATTACCCCAAAAACAACTTTCGCTCCCGGGACTTCGTCTCTGACAGATCCCAAAAGCGTTTCGGCAATAGCAAAGCAATTGGCATCATTTGCTAAGGTAACGGGAATTCCGATTGATCTTTCGATATCTCGTTTTAAATGTTGTCCATTCAAAACGGTAGAGTTGCAATTCTTCATGGTTTGACTGGAAGGCTCTAATGTACCAGGAGTACCAATGCCCAGATTATCTGGTTTAATTCCGGTTTCAGCAATCAGTACTTCCAATAACTTTCCAATTTGCCCAATAATATGATCGTAACCCATATGCGCTTCTGTTGGAACACGCAGACGTTTTAAAACATTCATTGTTTCTCGGTCTTCAAGAATAACTCCTTCTATCTTTGTGCCGCCAAGGTCAATTCCCCAGAGTGGTCCCATAAATTAATTTTTAAAATGTAAATAATTTTCGAAAACTATGGATGTGTCTATTTCTACAATTCTAGTACTATTGTTTATAAACGAAATAAGCAGTACTTTTGGTTGCAAATTAGAATAAAGAAATCATGAAATTCAGTTCAAATATAATAATTAGCATTATCATTCAAAGATTATCATTCAATCTGTGATATGCTTCTTGTATTAGTATCAAAAAAAGCTCTGGCAGATTGAAAAATTCGCCAGAGCTTTTTTGTTTATATTTGCGACTCCTTTTTCGATTTGAATCAGAATAATAAAGAAAGATGTATAAAGAATTTAAAGGACTAGATCTTCCACAGATAGACAAGGACATCCTTAAGTTTTGGGAAGAAAATGAGGTTTTTAAGAAAAGTATTGATGAAAAAGATCCAGAAAACAACTTCGTTTTCTACGAAGGACCGCCATCTGCAAACGGAAAACCTGGAATTCACCATGTAATTGCAAGAACAGTGAAAGACTTATTTTGTCGTTTTCAAACGATGAAAGGGAAACGTGTGGAAAGAAAAGGAGGATGGGATACGCATGGATTACCTATTGAACTGAGCGTTGAAAAAGAACTTGGAATCACAAAAGAAGACATAGGAAAGAGCATTACCGTCGAAGAATACAATGCTAAGTGCCGGGAGACAGTGATGAGATATAAAGATCAATGGGACGATATTACTCAAAAAATGGGGTATTGGGTTGATTTGGAAAACCCGTATATCACTTTTGAAAACAACTACATTGAATCTGTATGGAATTTGCTCAGAAAGCTCTACGACAAAAATTTGTTGTATAAAGGATATACAATTCAGCCTTATTCTCCTGCAGCAGGTACAGGTTTGAGTACACACGAGCTTAATCAGCCGGGCTGTTACCAAGATGTAACAGATACTACAGTCGTTGCTCAGTTCAAAGCAAAAGAAGATACATTACCGGAATTCTTGTCAGGAGAAGGCTCAATCCATTTCTTAGCTTGGACGACAACGCCTTGGACCTTGCCTTCTAATACTGCATTAACTGTCGGACCCAAAATCGATTATGTATTGGTTCAAACATTTAATCAATATACTTTCGAAGCATCTAAAGTAATTCTTGCAAAAGCATTGGTAGGGAAACAGTTTGGTGGAAAATTTGAAGAAGCTGAAAACCAAGATGCGTTTGCTAATTATAAAGAAGGAGATAAAAAAATTCCTTATTTGGTTTTAAAAGAATTTAAAGGGTCCGATTTGGTCGGAATTCGATATGAGCAACTTTTGCCTTATGCCTTGCCAGCAGAAAACCCTGAAAATGCTTTTCGTGTTATTTCAGGAACTTTCGTTACTACAGAAGACGGTACGGGTATCGTACATACCGCGCCTACTTTTGGAGCAGATGATGCAATGGTCGCTAAGCAGGCCTCACCTCCTGTACCACCGCTTTTGGTGAAAGACACAAAAGGGAACTTAGTTCCTTTAGTGGATCTACAGGGAAAGTTTAGATCTGAAATGGGAGAATTCGGAGGAATCTATGTCAAAAATGAATACTACAAAGATGGAGAGGCTCCGGATAAGTCAATGGATGTTGAGCTTTCCATTAAATTAAAAATTGAAAATAAAGCATTCAAGGTAGAAAAGTATAAGCACAGTTATCCGCATTGCTGGAGAACGAACAAACCGGTTTTGTACTATCCTTTGGATAGTTGGTTTGTAAAGTCAACTGCAGCCAAAAAGCGGATGATCGAATTGAATAATACCATTAAATGGAAACCAGCTCATACAGGGGAAGGACGTTTCGGAAAGTGGCTAGAAAATTTGCAAGATTGGAATCTCTCTCGTTCTCGATACTGGGGAATTCCTCTTCCTATCTGGAGAAATAAAGAAGGGACGATTGAAAAATGTATAGGTTCTTTGGAAGACTTACAAAACGAGATCAA
>CALIAG010000139.1 GCA_938041325.1 uncultured Saprospiraceae bacterium
GCTTCAAATTCCTGCTTAACGATTCGTGGGGCCATTTTTTTTACAGCATTCATAATATCACTCATCAATTCATAGCCAAACTCTAGTTGAACAAATTCTTCAATCAGCTTTGATACTATATTGGCTGATTTTAAAGCTTCAGCTGTACTTTCCTTATATGCCTTAATCAATCCTGAAGTCCCCAATTTTGTTCCACCAAAATAACGGACTACGATTACAATTACATTGACTAAACCTAAGCTATCAATTTGCCCCAATATAGGCCTCCCCGCAGTCCCAGAAGGCTCTCCATCATCATTGGCCCTAAACAAATCACCCGTAATGCCCAACCTATAAGCAAAGCAAAAGTGCCTAGCTTTTGGATGTAATTTCTTAACTACAGCCAAAGCAGATTGCCATTCTTCCTCATTGGAAGCAGGGTAGGCGTAGGCAAGAAATTTACTTCCGCGATCTTTAAACTCTCCTAAACTTTCTCCGTTTATAGTTAAATAAGTGTCAGACATAGATTTTCGTGATATGGTAAAAGCATATATGAGAGGCTGATTTCTGTTTAAATTATGGTTTTAACAAGCGATTAACAACTTTTGATTTCTGTTAACAGGAACAAAAGTAAAAAAGGTGAACCTTTGTATTAACAATTTTGCTATAAGCTAAGTTCAAGGTATATTTGCCGCAAAATCATTATAGTGGAAAAAACACTAAGACAATACGATAAGGCACTTGCAATATGCAAAGATGTTTTTATAAAAAAAACTAAAGATTACGGGACCGCTTGGAGAATCCTCCGATCTTCTTCGCTCACGGATCAACTTTTTATAAAAGCCAGCCGTATCAGAAGCATAGAAGAATTGACAGAGCAGAAGGTTGATGAAGCAGTAGATTCTGAATACATCGGTCTGGTGAACTACTCTATAATGGCGCTCATTCAGATGGCAGTACCTGAAAGTGAGGGCTTAGAATGGAGCTTAGAGAAAGTAGAAAAATTATATGACAACTATGTGGCGCAGACCCGCGATTTGATGATTGCTAAAAATCACGATTATGGAGAAGCTTGGCGCGATATGCGAATCAGCTCTTTGACCGATTTGATTTTAATGAAGTTATTAAGAGTCAAACAGATCGAAGACAACGAAGGAAAAACATTGATTTCAGAAGGTCTTGACGCCAATTATATGGATATGGCAAATTATGCTTTATTCGCTTTGATTAAATTGGACGAAAAAGAAAAAAAATAATTCACAATGACATTAACGAAAGTATTTGTAATGGTCACCATCGCAGCAGTTCTCTTAACTCTGTTGGTGAAGTTTGTTTTTAAGAAGGATAAAAACTTAGTGGTCAGTTTTGCCCAGAATTTTGCCGGAGCCTTTTTTCTTTTCTCTGGTTGGGTGAAAGCAGTTGATCCATTGGGAACAGCTTATAAAATGGAAAACTATTTTGCGGAGTTCGAGTATGTATTTTCAGAAACGTGGATTTCATTTATAGCACCGATATTTCCATTCTTCTCCAGCTTTTCAACTGCATTTTCTGTAACGATGATTGTCTTCGAAATTGTTTTGGGACTGATGTTGATTCTTGGTAACCGACCAAAATTAACAGCTTGGTTGTTTATGGGATTGGTTGCCTTTTTTACCGTTTTGACCGGCTTCACTTACCTGACTGGTTATGTCCCCAATGATGCCAATTTCTTTGAGTTTGGAAAATGGGGAGCTTATGATGCGAATAACATGAAAGTAACCGATTGTGGTTGTTTTGGAGATTTTCTAAAACTAGAACCTTTCACTTCTTTCAAAAAAGACCTATTCCTTTTGATCCCAGCTTTTATTTTTGTTTTTGGACATAATAAAATGCATCAGTTGTTTACGAACAATATCAGGTTTGGAGCAGCTGCAGCAACCTTGGCAGGAATTACCTTATACTGTTTTACTAACTTTTACTGGGACATTCCGAAGAATGATTTTCGACCATTTAAAGTAGATGCAGATGTTGCTAAAATTAAAGCAATTGAAGAAGAAGCTGCTGGAAATGTGAAAGTGATCGCCTATGATTTGGTTAACAAATCTACCGGTGAAGTGGTCAACTTGCCATACGACCAGTTTCTGAAAAAATATAAAGACTACCCTAAAGCTGAGTGGGAATACAGCCAAATCAAATCTGAGCCAACCATTGAAGAGACTAAAATTAGTCACTTTGCAGTAGAGGATTTAGAGGGAAATGATGTTACAGAAGAATTATTGAATTATGAGGGATACAGTGTAATGGTCGTTTGTTACAAATTAAAAGGTGACTCAGAAGGAAAGACTGTCGTCAAAAAGGAGAACATTATTGAAATGGATACTATCTTCGATGAAGATGGAGTACAGACTGTTGTTCAAAAAATTGTAGGGACCAATGATGTCGAGGTTAGAGAAGAAACATACGACTGGGACAAATCTTATCAAGTACCTTTTACTAAAGTAGTAAATCCTTTCATGGAAGCAGCAGAAAAAGCTGGATTGAAAGTTTATGCAGTAGCAGGAGCAGCTGGAGCTGCAAAGGTCGAAGATTTCCGTCATGCTACACAGACCGCTTATCCATTTTATGAAGCGGATGATATTTTGTTGAAAACCATTGTTCGTTCCAATCCAGGAATAGTGCTTTGGAAAGACGGAAAGATTATTCAGAAATGGCACCATAAGAAGTTGCCAGCATTTAACGAGGTACAGACACAGTACATTAAATAGGTTTCAGTTTTAACTGCAACCAAAGAAGAGGATTTGGCGAGATGGATGATTTCATCTCGCCTTTTTTTGTTTAAAAAATTTAGAAAGTTGAACAAATAAATTCAAACGAAAAACCAAAATTAGATCCTTCTATAATTTGTAAAATCTTTGCGACTTAAATTTTTTTGAGAAAAAAAATTAATTTCTTTTAGATAAGGTCAACATTAATAAAAAAATACTTTTCTTTGTACTAGACTTAATGCTAAATAATTTCGTATGAAGTTGAATTATCTTTTATCACTATTCTTCGTTAGCAAAATACACATGTAGCTAAGGCTACACTTCGTTTTTACTGCCTTGACTAGCAATAAAATCTAAATTCACATTCTATACAAAACCATTTCAGCATAAAGTCTAATGTAGTTCTTTATGGATGAGCTATTAAAAATTTCTCCATTCCTGTGAATTGTAAAGGAAAGTTTTTACCCCCATTGTAAATTTTCCAATGGCACCGGATGTATAAAAAAGATTATGCTGAGCCGAAGAAATATTAGAATTAAAGTCATGCAAATGTTTTACTCTTTAAGTAGAGATAAGCAATTGACTTACGATGAAATGATTAAATGTTACAACGTCAGAATTGAAGAATCTTTTGACTTGTATTTATTTAATCTCAAGTTCTTTATGGAAGTTACTTCCCATGCCTTGAAAGATAAAGAACGGCGTATCGCCAAGCACCTTCCCACAGAAGAAGATAAAAAATTTACTGCGAAGTTATATAACAACGATGTTATTCAGTCTCTGGTTTTAAACACAGGCTTGGTCTCCTTGTTTGAGGAATATGATTCTTCAGAAGGAATGGATCCGGATAATACCAGAAAACTCTACAACGAGTTTGCGAAAAAAGAAGAATACAAAACATACATCTCAGATCCTTCCAATGATCCAAAAACGCATCGGGATATTTTAATTCTCCTATATAAGTTTTGCATCACGAATGAATTGTTCAACGAAACGATGGAAGATCGTTTTCCTGCGTGGATTGATGACAAATCACTTGTAAACGGCTCTATTAAAAAGACACTCAAAGCATTGCCGGTCAAAGAGGACTTTTATGAATCTTATAGACCTAATTTTGAGACAACAAAAGAGTTTGGAGAAAAGCTAATTCATTCTGTTTTTACCAAAGACAAAGAATATCTAGCAATCATAGAGCCTGCATTAAAGAACTGGGATGCAGATCGGGTAGCCGTTATCGATATGATTTTATTGAAAATGGCTTTGTGTGAACTCATGATTTTTCCAACCATTCCAACAAAAGTTACCTTAAACGAGTTTGTGGAAATTTCTAAGACTTATAGCACTGAAAAAAGTAAAGATTTTATCAACGGTATTTTAGATCGCTTGATGAAAAAGTTAAACAAGGAAGGAAAGATTAGTAAAGAGGGGAGAGGTTTGCTGGATTAAGGATGAGATTTGTAGATTGGTGAAAGAAAATTACCACGGATGCAAGGATGAAAAGTCAGACGATTGGTGAAAGTTGACCACGAATTCAGGGATTAAAGATCGAACGATTGGTGAGGATTAAGAAATAACACAAAAGCCAAAGCGCAGTTTTCGAAAACCGAAAAAACCCGACCTCCCGAAAACCGAAAGAATAACGCTATTCGAAAACCAAAAGAATCA
>CALIAG010000140.1 GCA_938041325.1 uncultured Saprospiraceae bacterium
CCTAACCTCAAAGATTGGCAATTCTCTAAAATCGATTTCCTTTACCTCTAGTTTTTCAACTTTTGCATGCGTAGGTCCTTCTTTGCACCATTCCAAAAGCGCATTGATTTTTTCGGCTTCGCCAGAAACTTCAATAAAGACACAGCCATCCTCTTGATTCAAAACAAAACCATTTAAACCCAATTCTTGCGCTTTGTTTTTAGTGCTGGCCCGATACCATACGCCTTGTACTTTTCCAAAAACTTTAACTTGAAAGGTCTTTTGCATTTAATGACTAGTGTTTGATTCTTCCGTTTTTATTTCTGGATTTTCCTGCTGTTTTTTGCTATTCCTAATCAAGGAGAAAGTCATGATTAAACTGCTAATGATGATGACGTATAATAAAATACCCGGATCAAAAACGTCCGTGCTATATGTTGCAGGTATAGCGAAGAATAAAAGTATTGTAATCAAGCCTCTTGGTGCAATAAATAATTCGGGAAGAAAATCTCCTTTTAATAAAGGCCCCAATACCAATACTCTTACAATGTAGAGCGCGGCAATAATCGCAATGCTTACCAAAAAGACATTGAAGTTGACTAAAGACAATAAGTTGATGGTCATTCCGAAAATGACAAAGAAGAAGGTTCGAACAACGAAAGCCGTTTCCAAAGTAATTAAATGAAAATCTTTTTCAATCTTTTCAATAGGATCATCATCTGATAAATCATTTTTAAAAATCTTAAAGAAAATATTGTGATTGGCTAATGAAAGGCCGAAAATTAATATGATTAAAAGAGGAGATAAATGCGCTAATTTCCCAGCTGCATATAAAATGAGTAAAACAGAGATTAAAAGAAATAATCTTGAATGCCCTTTTAAGTCTTTAAAAATAAAGATCAAACCATAGCTCGCAGCAAAGGCAACAATAATTGTTAATACGAAACTAAGCCCAAACTGCATGGTCGCACTTGATCCACCTGCTTCCATATAGCTTATCAAAAAATAAAAAAACATGATTCCTATTATATCAGAAAAGGTGCTTTCATAAATCATAAACTCCTTTTTGCGAGGGATAAGAGAACCCACACTGGGAATGATAATCGCACTTGACATGATGGATAAAGGAGTGGCATAGAGCAATGCAATAGTAAACTCAAGTCCAAGAAACTGTTGTAAAACAAAACCTACTAAAAATACAGATCCGACCAATGCTATTGTGGCGATCAATAGTGATTTTCCAATAAAGGGCAATTTCTCTCTTGTAAGTTGGAGGTCTAATGCTGCTTCTAATACAATCATTATAAGACCGATGATTCCCAAAATTTCAAGGGAAGGCATGAGGTCAATCAAGGGTACTTGTATAGCGTCCAATCCCAGACGGATTAATATTCCTAAAACGATCAACATCAATACGGATGGAATATTGGTCTTTTCTGCAAGTTTATTGCACAAAGAGGATAGGACAATGATCAAGGAAGCAGCGATGATCAAAACATAAGGACTGGAAAGGTCTAATGCTGCGGACAATAATAAATTACTCATCTTTAATTTTTCTATTGGACAAAGATGATAAAATCTTTAATAGTAAATGCATTTATAAGAATTTGTTCATTGATGAAGTTTTATTTACAAAAGCGTATATTTATTATTCTGTAAAATATTTATAACCTCACCAAAATCAAATTATAAATGCTGAATCTATCCGTAATCCTTGAAGACAGTGCGCGCAGATATCCTTCGAAAGAAGCCTTCACCTTTATGGACCATACTTTTAATTATGCCCAAATAAACGGCGCTGCCAATCAAATAGCAAATGGCTTACAAGGGATCGGAATTAAACCTGGTGACAAAATAGCTTTGAATTGTTTGAACCTACCTTATTTTCCAATGGTCTATTTTGGAATTTTAAAGGCCGGTGGAATTGTGGTTCCATTAAGCGTATTATTGAAAAAAAATGAAGTGGCCTATCATCTACAAGATGCAGATGTTAAAGCCTATTTCTGTTTTGAAGGGACGGAGCAATTGCCAATGGGCAACGATGGTTTTGCGGGTTTTAAGGAAGCTCCAGATTGTGAACATTTTATTACCATCACTGCAAATCCAACGGACCCATCTCCTTTTGAAGGATACCAAACTTTAGGCTCCTTAATGGCCAAGCAATCTCCGGAGTTTGAGACGGTAGCAACACAACCAAATGATACCGCTGTCATTATTTATACTTCTGGAACAACGGGCAAACCTAAAGGTGCAGAATTGACGCATTCCAACCTGATGTTAAATGCAGTTGTTTCTGCTGATTTAGTAAAAGTCCAAAAAGAAGATGTCCAGCTGATCGTACTTCCTTTATTCCACATTTTTGCAATGACAGTGTTAATGAATGCTGGTATTTATAGAGGAGCGTCTCATATCTTGTTGCCGCGTTTTGATGGGCAAACGGTATTGGGACTAATGCAAAAACACGAGGTGACGGTATTCGCGGGAGTACCCACGATGTACTGGGGTTTGCTGAATACAGATGACAGCGATTTTGATATTCCAACGATTGCTAAAAAACTTCGCATTTGCGCATCCGGTGGTGCTTCACTTCCTGTTCAGGTCATGAAGGAATTTGAATCAAAATGGCAAGTACCGATTATCGAAGGATATGGAATGTCTGAAGGATCGCCAGTTGTAACTTTCAATCATGTAGAAATAGGTTGTGTTGCAGGTTCCATCGGGACGCCAGTGTGGGGCGTACAAGTAAAAATTGTGGATGAAAACGGAGCAGAAGTTCCTGTTGGTGAAAAAGGAGAATTGCTATATAAAGGACATAACGTCATGAAAGGCTATTACAAAAGACCGGAGGTAAACAAAGTGGTGTTAAAAGGAGGATGGATGCACTCGGGAGATGTTGCAAGGAAGGATGAAAATGGATATTTTTACATTGTTGATCGAACCAAGGATATGATTATCCGTGGAGGCTTGAATGTCTATCCTAGAGAAGTGGAAGAAGTGATTATTCAACATGAAGCAGTATCCTTGGTTGCGGTGATCGGAATGCCAGATGAACAGTATGGCGAAGAAATAAAAGCCTGTGTCGTATTAAAACCAGATGCAAAAGTTTCGGAAGCGGATTTAATGCAATGGACAAAAGAACGAATCGCTGCATACAAGTATCCTCGGGTTATTGAATTTTTAGCAGCGTTGCCGATGAGTGCAACCGGGAAGATACTGAAGAAAGAACTTCGAAAAAGTTAAACAGAATAGAGTTGAAACTAAAGCTTCTTTTTTTGGAGAATTAGATACTCGGAATATTTATAAAGGAAATAATTAAAAGGTCTATTTCTAACATTAGATTTAATATTATTGAAATAGAAAGCCAAAATGGCCTTATTCATTTTAGTGGAAAAAAGATCTAAACACGTTAAGAACAAAATACTGTTTGAGCTTAACAAAAATCCAATTATTGTTAACTAGTTTTTAACCTATAATCAATATAAAATCGAAAGGTTCAAAAGCGAGTTTATTTGGTTTAGTGTTTCGATCTTTTTGGAGCGTTAAGAAATGAATACAGCCTTGATTTTTCTAACTTTTTATCAAGAAAAAGTTTAATGGAGAAAAGAAAAAGTACCTCGGGAGATATGTGGAGTTGCCAAGCATCCTGCTTTAAAAATATGCAAAAATACTGTTTATTATTTCTCCTGTTTTTGAATTATAATTTAAGCGCTCAACAAACAGTTGGCACATTCATCAATGAACCCGAAGCCTTCCAAGGCTATACACTCTTTCAACCCAATTCAAGTTTTACCACTTACCTGATAGATAATTGTGGTAGGAAAGTGCATGAATGGACAGGAGGTGGTAGGCCAGGCGTAGGAATTTATTTACTGCCTAATGGCAATTTATTGCGGCCAATAAGAATACAATCGGGGATTTTTAATGCTGGTGGAGTAGGAGGGCGTGTAGAAATTGTAGACTGGGACGGAGCCCTTATTTGGCAAAGTAGTTTTGCAACTTCTACGATGCATCAACACCACGATGTTGAGCCGTTGCCAAACGGAAATATCTTGGTCCTTGCTTGGGATTTTAAAACAGATGAGGAAGCGATAGAGGCTGGACGTGATCCTGCAACTCTGATCGGTGGTTTGTGGTCAGAAAAAGTTTTGGAGAT
>CALIAG010000141.1 GCA_938041325.1 uncultured Saprospiraceae bacterium
CCAGCTTTGCGCAAAATGACTTTTCAAGAGCGCGGCATGATGCTCAAAAAATTAGCACTTTACCTTACCAAAAGAAAAGACCAATTTTACGAAGTCAGTTATAAAACGGGAGCAACCAAAGCAGACAGTTGGGTTGATATTGAAGGAGGTTTCGGTAACCTTTTTGCCAATGCATCTTTGCGTAAAAATTTTCCGAATCAAACTTATCACGTTGATGGCGCTCCAATTGATCTTTCGCGTGGAGGTAGTTTTATGGGACACCATATTATGGTTCCGAAAAGGGGAGTGGCGATACATATTAATGCTTACAATTTTCCTGTTTGGGGAATGTTTGAAAAATGTGCAACCAACTGGATGGCTGGTGTCGCTGCTGTTGTAAAACCAGCAACCTCTACTTCATTTCTTACAGAAGCCGTTGTAAGAGAAGTCATCGCTTCCGGCATACTACCTGAAGGTGCTTTGCAATTGATCTGCGGTTCTGCCCGCACAATTTTAGATACAGTTGATTCTCAAGATGTCGTTACATTTACAGGATCCGCAACTACTGGACGATTGCTCAAATCCCATAAAAGAATTATCAACGAAGCCGTTCCATTTAATATGGAAGCAGATTCCTTGAACTCTTCGATTCTAGGAGAAGATGCTGTTCCAGGCACACCCGAATTTGATTTGTTTATCAAAGAAGTTCGAAAAGAAATGACCGCTAAATGTGGTCAAAAATGTACAGCGATTAGAAGAATAATTGTTCCAGAAAATTTAGTGGAAGATGTACAAATCGCTTTAGGAAAAGCTTTGTCGAAAGTTGCGATCGGAAACCCGACTTCTAAAGGAGTTCGCATGGGCGCATTGGCCAGTAGAGATCAAGTTTTGGAAGTGACCAATCAAGTGAAGCGATTGGCAGAAACAGCTGAGATTGTCTATGGCGGGGTTGATAAAATTGATCTGATTGATGCGGACTTTGAGAAAGGCGCTTTTTTGAGCCCTATTCTTTTGTTGGAAAAAAGTCCTTATAAAAATACAGCGGTTCATGAGCTAGAAGCCTTTGGCCCAGTAAGTACGATCATGCCTTATAAAAACTTGGATGAAGCGGTTGAGTTAGCTCAAATGGGAAAAGGATCTTTAGTAAGTTCTATCGCTACCTTTGATGATAATATTGCGAAAGATTTTGCTGTAGAGGCGGCAAGCCATCATGGAAGAATTTTGGTGATTAACAGAGAAATGGCAAAATTCAGTACCGGTCATGGTTCGCCTTTACCTAGCTTGGTTCACGGTGGTCCGGGACGTGCAGGTGGAGGAGAGGAAATGGGCGGAATGCGCGGCATCATGCACTACTTACAAAGATGTGCAGTACAAGGTACACCAACAACCCTTTCTAAAATTACGGGAATATATCAACCGGGTGCAAAAGTCATAGAAGCTGAAAAGCATCCTTTTAAATACCATTTTGAAGACATTCAACCAGGGATGTCAATCCTTACTCATAAAAGAACGATTACAGATTCTGATATTCAAAATTTTGCTAACCTTTCATGGGATGTTTTCTACGCACACACAGACATCACATCACTAGAGGGTTCGATTTTTGAAAAGCGAGCAGCACATGGATACTTTCTACTTTCTGCTGCTGCTGGTCTTTTTGTAAATCCAGCAAAAGGCCCAGTCGGAGCGAATTACGGTTTGGATGAATGTCGATTCATTAGACCGATTTATCACAACGATACCATTCAAGTTCGACTAACCTGTAAAGAAAAAGTTGATCGAGATAGTAGAGGGCAGGAACATCCTTGTGGCGTGGTGAAATGGTACGAGGAAATTTTTGATCAAGACGGAGAGCTTGTCGCAATGGCAACGATTCTGACTCTAGTACAAAAGAAAAGCCCGTTTATTGATTTTGATAGAAAAACATTAGAAGAAAAAATCAATGCTTTAACACCAACAACAAAAGCCAGCTGGGGATTGATGACCGCTCAGCATTTGGTAGAACACCTCGAATATTTCTACCGTTTAGGCTTAGGAGATATCAAAACAGAAATCGTAACACCAGAAGAACGAATTGAAAAATTTCAGGATTCTCTTTGGAACTACAAACCAATGCCAAAGAAATTTGATCACCACTTATTGAAAAAGGGAGAGGCAGAAGATTTGCGATTTGAAAATTTAGAAGCAGCAAAAGAAGCCTTTTGGAAAGTGTATGAAGAGGTCGAAAATTTCTACAAAGAAAACCCAGATGGAAAATTGCTCAACCCAGTATTTGGTATGCTCGATAAATACCATTGGAAACTGATGGACCGCAAACATTTTAACCATCACTTTTTACAATTTGGATTGGTGTAAACGGATACATTAAACAACATTACTTTAAAAAACAAAGCTCACAAAGAATTAACTTTGCGAGCTTTGTTTTTTAATATTAAGAACGAACTTATTTGCCTTTCTCCTTGCCGTTGTCTTTATCCTTCTTCAATTTCTTCACAGCATCTTCGACATCCTTAGTTGCTTTGTTCAATTTCTCTACTTCTTTTTCTTTTTTCGATTGGCCATTAGAAGCAGGCTTCTTAGCTTTAGGTGCAACGCTCTTGCCTTTAGAAGGAGTTTTGCTGAAGGTCAAACCCTTTGCATCTGTGTCGATGTAAATAGTATCTCCTGTTCCAGCGTCGCCAGAAAGTACCAGCTTGGACAATTCGTTAACTACCTCTTTCTGTAATACCCTTTTCATTGGTCTTGCACCAAATTGAGGATCGTAACCGAGGTCAGCTAAAAGGTCTTGAGCATTTTGCGTAAGTTCCAATGAAATACCTTGCTTGCTTAATCTCTTTTTGGTTTTTCTTAAAAGTAAAACCATGATTTTTTTAATCTCTTCTTTTGTCAAAGGCAAGAACATGATTTGCTCATCAATTCTATTTAGGAATTCTGGACGCAAATTTTCTTTCAAAGCTTCAAACACTTCAACTTTAGTCGTTTCAATAATGTCCGCTCTATGTTCGTCTCCAACAGCATCAAGGTCTTCGAAATTTTCCAATATATTTTCCGCTCCCATATTGGAGGTCATAATAACAATGGTGTTTTTGAAATTCGCAACACGACCTTTATTGTCCGTCAAACGGCCATCATCCAATACTTGTAATAAAATATTGAAGGTATCTGGATGTGCTTTTTCAATCTCATCCAACAGAATAATTGAATAAGGTTTGCGTCGCACCGCTTCGGTCAGTTGTCCACCTTCATCATAACCCACATAGCCAGGAGGCGCACCTACCAGTCGAGAGACAGAATGTTTTTCCTGGTATTCACTCATGTCTATTCGGGTGATCGCTTTTTCGTCATCAAACAAAACTTCTGCCAATGCTTTTGCCAATTCGGTTTTACCCACACCAGTAGGTCCTACAAAAATGAAAGAACCAATTGGTCGTTTATCATCTTGTAATCCTGCACGAGACCTTCTTACTGCATCACTAACTGCTCTTACCGCTTCGTACTGACCAATCAACCTTTGACCTATGTGATCTTCTAGTTTAAGAAGTTTGTCTTTCTCCGTTTGTAACATTTTTTGAACAGGAATTCCTGTCCATCTTGCAACAACTTCAGCAATATCGTTGGCAGTGACTTGCTCATTGGTGAAGCGATTCTCTTCTGGCAATTTGCCGAGTTTTTCCTCTGCTACTTTGAGCATGACTTCTTTCTCCTTTATTTTTCCATAACGGATTTTTGCCACTTCTTCAAAATCACTGTCCCGTTCTGCTTTTTCTGCAAGAACTTCAAAGTCTTCAATATCTTTCTTAATATTTTGAATAGTATCAACGATTTCTTTTTCGGACTGCCAAGCTGCTGTAATGCTATCCAACTGTTCTTTTGCATTGGCAATTTCTTTATTGATAGCGCTTAGTTTTTTCTTGTCCTTTTCTCGTTTAATGGCTTCACGCTCTATCTCTAGTTGTCTTAGTTTTCGATCTTTTTCATCGATTTCATCTGGAACCGAATCCAATTCTAAACGAAGTTTTGCCGCAGCTTCATCTATTAAGTCAATCGCTTTGTCCGGCAAATATCGATCAGAAATATATCGGTGCGACAATTCAGCGGCAGCGATCAAAGCTTCATCAAGTATTTCAATTTTATGATAAACCTCATACCGTTCTTGCAAACCACGTAAGATGGAAACGGTATCAGGTACACTAGGTTCGTCAATGATTACCGTTTGGAAACGCCTGACCAATGCTTTGTCTTTTTCAAAATATTTTTGGTACTCATCTAAGGTGGTGGCACCGATTGTTCGGAGTTCTCCTCTTGCCAAAGCAGGTTTCAAAATATTCGCTGCATCCATAGCTCCGCTTCCTCCGCCTGCTCCAATCAAAGTGTGGATTTCATCAATAAACAAAATAACTTCACCGTTTGAGTTGGTGACTTCTTTGATGACACTTTTCAATCGTTCTTCGAATTCTCCTTTGAATTTTGCACCAGCTACTAAACCGGAAACGTCGAGTGTAAAAATCTTTTTCGATTTTAAATTTTCGGGAACGTCCTGCTTCACAATACGCCAAGCAAGTCCTTCGACAATTGCGGTCTTACCAACTCCCGGTTCTCCGATTATAATTGGATTGTTTTTCTTTCTTCTTGAAAGGATATGTAGAACTCTTCGGATCTCTTCATCTCGACCAATGATCGGATCTAATTTGCCTTCCTCTGCACGGCTACATAAATTGATGGCAAATTTATTCAATGCATTATAGGAATCTTCGGAATGTTGGTCTTTTACTGTTCTTCCTTTTCGCAACTCGGCGATGGCTGCTCGAAGAGATTTATCTGTAGCGCCCAATTCCTTGAGTATTCTTCCCCCTTTGTCTTTTCCCTGCAAAATACCTAGCAGAATAAGTTCCAATGAAATAAACTCGTCGCCGAACTCTTTCATCATTTTTTTAGCTCGACTTAAAGATTTATTAGCGTCATCAGTCAAAAACTGTTTGTCCGTTCCTTTTACTTTTGGATACGTTTTTATCACATCATCCAATCTGCTATGTAAAGTAGCTAGATTGACATCCGCTTTTTGCAAAAGAAATTGAGGGGTATGTTCGTCTACTTCCAAAATGCCTTTGATCAAATGCGGAGTGTCAACCATTTGTTGCTCTTGCTTACCCGCATACTGTTGTGCTTTTAGAATTGCTTCCTGGGATTTAATCGTGAAGTTATCGTAAGTCATTATGTGTGTTTAAATTTTTTCTAGTTGGAATAAGTCTCTTGAAGTTAATCCTTGAATAACTTATTCGATTTTTTTAAGCAGTGAATTTAAGTTGTTAATTTTTCCTTGTCGCTCAAAAGAAAAGACCTCTGAATTGGCATTAACATGATCAAAAATAATCAAAGCTTTTTGGATACGGTCCTTACTTTTGGATAATTTTCCACTTTCTTGGAATGTTTCTGCTTCATTATTCATAACGCTAGCCAGCAATTCAAGTTGCGGTAAATTCAATTGCTTTTCATTTATCAAAATGCCAATCAATTCTTCTGGGCTTAATTCTTCAATTTCGGACATGCTCAAACCCAGCCATTCATCATAGGCTTTTTCATAGAACTCCATTTTCTCTTCAAGAGATTTTCCCATTAATAATGCCATTGTACGGGCAAGATCTTTGAAAAAGCGTTCGATTATATCAAGACTGGTTCTTTGAATCATTTGTTGTTTATATGATAACATCAAAATATTATCCAAATGAATAATACAGAATTCTACCTGAAAAACTGTCATTATTAGGAAGAAAGATAAGCCGAATTGGCAGATTTTTTAGGATTGATCCGACAGATTGAGTTAAAAACTAGACGAGAAGTAAAATCCCGTTTTGAAAGAATAGATCAAAACGGGATTTCCTGAAATTATAGAATGTTGTTGTAAATTAATTTGCCCTAATGTTATCTAACAAATCTTGAGCTTCAATATTTTCTTTGTCCATTCCTAATGAAAGTTTCAAATAATGAATTGCCTTTTGTTTTTCTTTTTCATAAAAATAACTTCTACCCAATAAGAAGTTTGAATACGAGGATTCGGTTTTCCTTTCAATCAATTTTAAGCCAATTTCTATTACTTCTATTTCCCGTCCTAAATTGCTTAACATCATCATTGCACTTTCCCAATCTTTGGTTTTAAACTTTTCGGGTTTAATAATTGAAGTCAATGTTGGATGCGCTCGCAAAAAATAAAAAGCAGGCAGATTAACGGACCATTGAGGGTTTTCGACCAAGCCTTTGTTGATCCATTTTACCGCAGCTTCTTCGTTGTCTAAAGCATAGTTTGCAAGGGCAATTTTTGAATACATTCCAGTCCAACCATCCAGCATTGAT
>CALIAG010000142.1 GCA_938041325.1 uncultured Saprospiraceae bacterium
CATCATTAGCGATCGTAAAGACTTGTTCACAAGAAGCTAATCGATCACAAAAATCTGTAAATGAATAAGTAAAGGTATAGGTTGTTCCTGGGCAATCCTCAGGGCCATCAATTACAGGCTCTGAAATCATTACTGCACTTCCTGTACCACAATCTGCTGTTGTTATTGCATCATCAGGATCAAGCATAATATTGGCCGCACAATCAATCATTCCTCCAGCGGGGCATACTATCGTAGGTTCAGTATCGCTTAATACCGTAAAGGTCTGTGCACAAGTGTCTCTATTTCCTCCTTCATCGACTAGAAAGTAAAAACGGCTTATTATCACCTCATCACCTGGGCATCCAGTGTTTCCTGGTATAATGGTCAATGGGCTAACTGTAACATCGCCATCAGAAGTTATTATAATAGGTAGATCTAAATCAACTGGAGGCAAATCTGCACGACAAGTTAGTTCTTGATCAAAAACATTTGAACAGTCTACTGTCAAATCAGGTCTAATTGTAATTAATTGAGTACAAGTATTTGTTCGTCCACATCCGTCGGTGGCTGTCCATGTTCTAATGAAGGATTCACCACAAGCACCTGCAGAAGCAGGATCTTCAAAATCGACATCTGGAGTACCGCAGCCCGAAGTCGCAGTGGCCATACCTGTATTGGATGGATCTGTAGATTCGATACATCCAATTGTTGCATCTGCAGGACAAATAATATCCGGTGCATCACCATCAAAGGCAATCGTTCCTCTAAACACAAATAAATCAGGAGAAACATTACCACAATCATCTCTAATCTGAAACTCATTTAAAATATCTACAGAACAACCAGGCACTCGATTTTCTTCAAATGATCTAGTAATCGTATAGTCCAAATCTCCAATGGGACCACTACAGTCTGAAATGCAGCCATTAAGATCCATCGTAAAAACATAAATTCCTCCAACTGCAGTACTAACCATACCATTATTAGGAATAGAAATCCAATTCCCACTTGGCGTGTTTTGAAATATAGGATCACCACAACCTGAAAAAGTTTGAGCAAATTCAGTACAAGTCACTTCAGGTGCTTCAGTATCTACGACAGAGATCGTTTGAACACAACTTGCGGAAAAATTATTGTCACATCTATTTGTCGCAGTCCAAGTTCGTTCGATGGTATATTCGCCAGCACAACTACCTGGGATTGGTGGTCCGTCAACAAAAGAAATCAAAGGACTTCCACATTCATCTGTTGCCGTTGCTTCTCCTGTAAATGAAGGATCTGTTTCACCGCACTCAGCTGTTGTATTTTCTGGACAGGTGATCACAGGATTTGAAGAAGGTACAAATTGAATCGTTCCTCTGAAGATAAAAGTTGTAGGAGAGATATTACCGCAAGCATCTCTAATTTGATATTCATTGATAATATCTTTGGAACAGCCTGGTACTGAGTTTTCTTCATATGATGCAAGTACGCTGTATTCCATTTCAGTCAATGCACTCATATCATCAGTTACACAACCATTCAAATCTATAGTACCTGATGCAACTCCACCTCCAACTGCGGAGCCAAACATACCGCTTGCCGGAACTGTGGTCCAAGTGCCATTTGGTGTATTCGGATCATGTGACAGTGGACAAGAAGTACCGGAGCCAGTGAATTCTCCACAAGTAACCATAGGAGGTTCTGTGTCCGAAGGACAACCTGTAAACTCAACTAAAATCGTTAACAATTCTAGCGCTTCATTTCCACTAGCATCTCTAACATCGTAAACATTTTCTAAATAAATATTACAACTATTTACACCTGCAACAAAAGCAGAACTAGCTAGCCTGATTTCTAAATCTCCTACAGGATCCGTATCGTCAGCTAGACAATTAAAATCAATATCAATAGATGCTCCGCCTGGAAAACCGAAAAGGAGCGTTTGCATTCCGTCATCAGGAAGTGACCCCCACAAGCCCGATGGGGTATTGGGATTTGTGCTAGTACCACAAATCGTAGAGCTTACTTCTATCGGATCTGCACAAGTAGAAGTGGGAGGAGATGCAGTAACTGCAGATACAGTACCATCAATCACCACATTATCAAAACGCAAGGTGCCACTGGTATTGGTTGCACCGAAGCCATATATCCTTACCACGATAACATCTCCAGAAAAAGGCGCCGCAAAGGAAAAACTTTCGTAACTGGTACTTGCTAGTGAAGAATTAATGGAACCGCCATAAACTTGATTAGTTGCAAAAGTTAAATCGTCAGAAATTAGAACCGAAAAGGTTTGGGGGCCGGTACCGGAACGGTCCAGGTCAAAGGAGACAGAAGTTACGTCGAGTGTAAAACCAGGGTCTGCGGTGATGGTAAACTCAAGATAGCGATCGGAAGCAAGTCCACCGGGGGGCCAGTTGTTACCAGTATAGGCTTCAGTTCCCGTTCCGTTGCCGGCGACGAAACCGATGTTGCCAACACCAAATCCAAATTGTGCGTTGTCAGCAGAAGCGTTAGTGGCGACTGTGGCAGGGGCAGTTGTTCCAGGATCTGGCTCAAAAGTCCAGGTGGCTAATTGAGCATTAAGAGAAAAACTTGCCAATATGGTCAAAGTAAATAGTAAGAAAAAGTTTTTAAAAAGGGAGAACTTTTGCTTTACAAAAGCCTCCATTAGATTCAAGTGTAGGTTTTTCATAAGTAGTATTTAGAGGTTATAAAATAGTCTTTGCTTGTTAAGAATGGACTTAACATTCACCATTGATAAAGCAATGGAATAAATAGAATTGGATTGTGTGTTGAGAAGGCTTAGCCTATCTGGTTGAGTTTAAGAAGTGTAGTTTTTCAGGGTTTAGTTTTAAAAAAATAAATCTATATCAAGAGTGATCAGTTTGTATAAGGGACAAGAATACGGAACTGCTTTTTGTGCTCTTAGTTCAAAAATAGGCAACATTGTCAAAATAAGATCATAAAAACTTGACTATTTTTAAAAATCACCCATTAGGGTGAGACATGAAAAATCTATGTTTTAAGCTTCCGATAAAATAAAGTGGCCCCGAAAAATACGGAGCCACTTAAAACCAACTTATCTAAATGATACAGAAAAATGCTATTGCACTATCCTGAGTTCTTGGATGAATAAATCAATAATGAAAAAAGGGAGTAGGGTGTAATTCTCTCATTTTAATTTCTTTATCCTTAAAGGCTTTGCACCTACTTTAAAAGGTTATTTTTTGGGTTATACAAAGATGCCGATATGTTGGTTTTTTCTTTAAGAGTTTGTTTTAAAAAAGAGGAAAGAATCGATAAAAACCAATTCCCTCCTTAATTAGTAGTTTGACGGAAATTAATTCATCATTTTTTTTAAAGATTTTGGTAATTTTTCACGTTCTTTTCTTAACAGTCAATCGCTTAGAAAACTTACCAAAATCAAAAATGTTGAATTTATTTTTTATCCGTCCAATAGTACAAAGTACTACCGTTTTATTTTCAATAATTTTTTACTTAGCATTTCATTATTATCAGTAATAATACTTACTACATAGTAACCCATTGGTAAATCTGCAATGTCGACCTCGTGAGTTTGTTTTGAATTGTCTATTGACATTTCTTTGGTATAAACAATCGTACCTGTTGTACTAAAAATTCTCAATTGTGCTTTGCTTGCTCCAGATACATTGAAGAAAACATTAACCTGTTCATCCGCTGGATTTGGAACCAATTCCAATTGATTTTCAACAAAAAGCAAACTGCTTTCTTCTTCATTATTTCGATCCCCTGCTTGAGATGCCGGATCTATGCATTCTTTCACATTGCATCCTTCAAAGTGTTCGTTTACAGCCCGGATGGCATCCATCAATTCGCTATGCGAATGGGTATAATTTCCGCCTAGAGCTTGGTTCGCCAGTCTTGACAAATCAGCTACCGTTCCATTCCCTCCAAGTGCGTTTAGTACTTCATCGCTTACCTCAATACAGATTTCTGAAACAAGGATATCATTCAGCAATGAGGTCCATCGCAGATTCAACATCAAGGTCAATGTTTGAGCCGCTAAGCCATTTCTGATCATCCCCAATTCTTCTTGTGGAATCGGCGCAATCGTACAATCCATTCCTGCAAAGCCAATTACTACATCTCCCGTATTTTCTGGAAAAGCGGAAGGGACTTCATTATAATGTCCGGGTAATATTTGACAAACACATTGCTTAGAAGCAACGGTTAAGGAACGTCCTTCTACGCCCAAAGTAATTGGATCATCTGTTGAAATCAGGTTCGCTAAAATCTCTGCTGAAGTCATACTGCTGTCTGCATTATAAGCAAACTTATTGCCCCAAAAATCTTCCGTTTCTGTACAGAGATAGATACAATCTTCTAAAGTAATTTGATAACTCGCAGAGATGCTGTTTCCACAAACATCTTCTGCACTAATTGTTCTTTCTATTAAGTAGGAATTCGTGGCATCAATCCGAGTTGTATCATCTACAGTAGTGATCGGAACTGATCCGCAGCCATTGTACCCCGCATAGATTTCAGGAATCTCCTCTCCACAAGGAATCGTCAAATCTTCTGGACTTGGATAAAAGGCCAAACCATCATGACGTATTAGGAAAGTTTGTACCACACAGGTCATCCGTCCGCATTCATCTGTAGCAGAATAAATGTAGTTTATTAGTTTCCCATTTTGACAATCGGGCACGTCTTCCTCTTCAATTGGCCCCATTATTTCGGAATGGATAATTTCCAAATCACAAGATGCTTCGATTTGGCAATCGTCTAAGCTTACTCTTCCTTCAATTTCCGCTCTACAAGCAATGATAAAGTTACTACTTGGAAAGACTCTTGGCGCTTCGTTTTCAATTCTAAAATATTGACGACAATCATCTGTTCTACCACAGGCATCTTCAATTTCGTAGTCTATATAATAAAGCGTACCTGGGCAATTGTCAAAACCATAAGGCGCAAAAATTCGACTTGAAGAAACGGTCACTTCTAAATTACAACTTGCTGTATATTCCACAATTTGTGGTTCAGCTTCTATATCTTGCCAACATTCCACTGTTCGATCCTCTGGGCAATACGTAATCATTGGAGCATCATTTTGAATGGTAAATACCTGATCACATGAAGCTGTTCTTCCACAATCGTCTGTCACTGTATAGGTATAAGTGTATGTTGTACCCGGACAATCTGATGGGCCATCTTGTACTGGATCAGACACCTCTACCGTTGTTCCTAAACTGCAAGATGCCGTTACCACTGCATTATCCGCATTGACAACTATATCTGCAAAGCATTCTACTGGCATTCCTGCAGGGCACATAATAGTTGGCGGATCGTTTTCTATCGTAAATATTTGATCACAAGACGCTGTTCTTCCACAATCGTCTGTCACTGTATAGGTATAAGTGTATGTTGTACCCGGACAATCTGATGGGCCATCTTGCAACGGATCAGACACCTCTACCGTTGTTCCTAGATTGCATGATGTTGTTACCACTGCATCATCCGCATTGACAACTATATCTGCAAAGCATTCTACTGGCATTCCTGCAGGGCATATTATTGTTGGGGCATCAGGAGGACCAATTTCCCATCGGTCTCTACAAACTTCAGTTTTATCATCAGAAGGATCAGAAGGTGTTCCATTGTCGTCAGTGATGGTATACTTTCGATTTACTATTGCAAGGTTACAGAAATTAGAAGTGGGATGAAATTCATCAACAAAAGAAATGCTTGTTGATCCACAGGCATCAATAATACCGATTGAATTGGTTCGGTCTTCTATTTCATCTATACATTCCGCCATTCCTCCTACAAGTCCAGCACAATCAACTTCCAAATCACAGCAGGGCAAAAAGGAAGCACCAATATTGTGGCATTCCATTCCAGCGTTTGGTTGAAGTTGTGTGCAAATCGTGTATTCACCATATCCACCATCGGGTAATTCTATTTCTAAAGGATTATTAACATCAAAATCTCCAGCTGGAGGGGGACAAGAAGGTGTTAAGTGATAATTATCGTCGTAAAAGGTGAAAGTTCGATTTTCTGAAGTTGAAATTAAAGCCTTTGCACAACCATTATTTGCCAATGTACTGTAATCTATTTTCAAAATAGCGCAGCCTATGTTGACTGGTGGAATTACTGAACATGGAGTACAACGGTCAAAAAAAGTGACACAGGTTACAGAACATCCATCTGGTCCGCAACATTGTTCGTAGCAGGTAGCTGATGCCGTATTCGAATTGCCAATAATTATTCCGAAGGTCATTGCACATAAAAAAAGAGTAGAGATTCTTTTTCTAAAAATCAAAATCGTCTGATTATTTTTGTGCTGTTTTTTTTGAGGATTGAAAGTGTAGAGCATTTTGTCTAAATTTAAAAAAGTGTTTTAAGAGGTTATTCATTCAAAAAGATTAAACAATACTGTTACTGCTCAGCAAAAGGCAAAGCGGTACCAATTAGAGTTGAATCGCTTCAATGCCTTGAGATATACTTCAATAGTAATAGCCAATCTATTGACAGTAAGTCAGTAGAAACAATAAGCCAAGAATGGTGTTTTTTAATTATGGACTGGAAAAGGGTTGGATTTTCTTCATAGTTTTGTAGGGTAATTCATGCCAGGAAATGAACAAGTTATTTTAGGATTGCAAGTATTAGACTTTATTTTATAATGTTCAAACTTAAACGGATTAAACAATAAACTGAGTTTTATTAAAGTCTATCAACAACTTATTCAATTCCTACCATAAGGGTTAAAAATTGAATTTAATTTTAATCAACAAGCAAGGTATTTCTCCTTCTGAACCTATACTTGAAGTTATTAGAACTGTCAAAAAATTTGACAAATTAAAACTTTGGGAATATCGCCATTTAAACCATTTTAATGGTCCTTTATAATGTTCAATACTTAGGTTTAACTCTATGCTTTATGCACGAAATCTCCTAAACAAAGAGCTAAATATTTGTTTTATGTGGCAATATATAGAAGGGCGGGAATATTTTTTGGGGCCCTTAATCTTGTTTAAAGGTAAAAATATTTTCCAAATCCTAGAATTTTTTAACAAAATGATTTGGAATTTCTCCAAAAAACGATGCATCCTTTCTGTGAATTAAAACGTTTAGCAAATAAGTATCTCATATTTACACTATATACAGTTTTAAATTATAAGGCTATTGAATTACAGGCATTTAGCCTTAAAATATCGTACCTTTGCAGCTCGAAAATTTGAACTTATTAATTGAATAATTTAATTCGATGAAAGCGATTAGAAATATTGCAATTATTGCACACGTAGATCACGGCAAAACTACCTTGGTAGATAAGATATTGTTTCAGTGTGACTTGTTCCGGGATGCCGAGAATCAAGGTGATCTTATCCTTGACAGTAATGATCAAGAAAGAGAACGTGGGATAACCATTTTATCCAAAAACGTTTCTGTGAATTACAAGGATCTAAAGATCAATATCATTGACACTCCTGGTCACGCCGATTTCGGTGGGGAAGTAGAACGGGTATTGAACATGGCTGATGGTGTATTGCTTTTGGTTGATGCCTTTGAAGGTCCGATGCCTCAAACAAGATACGTTTTGAGCAAGGCACTTGCTCTGGGATTAAAGCCTATAGTTGTTGTCAACAAAGTAGATAAAGAAAACTGTAGACCAGAGGATGTGCAGGAGATGGTATTCGAATTGATGTTTAATCTCGATGCAACAGAAGATCAATTGGATTTTCCTACGGTTTATGGATCTGCGAAAAATGGTTGGATGGCTGCTGATTGGAAAAATCCAACAGAAGATGTTACTTACCTTTTGGATCAGATTGTTGAACATATTCCACCACCACCTCAAAATGATGGGACGCTTCAATGCCAGATTACAACAATTGATTACAGTAACTACATTGGTAGAATTGCAATCGGTCGTGTACACAGAGGAGAGATGAAAGTGAATACACCAATTTCTTTGGTAAAAAGAGATGGCAGTGTTGTGAAATCAAGAATAAAAGAACTGTATACTTTTTCAGGATTAGGAAAAGTAAAAGCAGACGTTGTTCCTTGTGGAGACCTTTGTGCATTCAGTGGATTAGAATCATTTGATATCGGTGATACGGCTTCTGATTTTGAAAAGCCAGAAGGATTGAAACCAATCAATATTGACGAACCTACGATGAGTATGTTGTTTACTGTAAACAATTCTCCATTCTACGGTACCGAAGGTGACTTCGTAACGTCAAGACACTTAAGAGATAGATTGTTTAAAGAATTGGAAAAGAATCTTGCACTACGAGTGGAGGAAACTGAAAGTCCAGATTCTTATAATGTTTTTGGTAGAGGAGTTATGCACTTGTCTGTATTGATTGAAACAATGAGACGTGAAGGCTATGAGTTGCAAGTTGGAAAGCCAAGAGTTATTGTAAAAGAAATTGATGGCGTAAAAAGCGAGCCAATAGAGTTGCTTAGCGTAGATGTGCCAGAATCACTTTCTGGAAAAGTAATAGAAGTCGTAACCAAGAGAAAAGGAGAAATGACCATCATGGAACCAAAAGGGGACTTGATGCATTTGGAATTTGAAATTCCTTCGAGAGGAATTATTGGAATGCGAAATACAGTATTGACTTTGACTGCTGGAGAGGCTACTATGTCTCACCGTTTCATCAAATTTGATGCTTGGAAAGGAGATATTCCTTCAAGATTGAAAGGAGTATTGATCGTTCATGAAACAGGTACTTCAATTCCATTTGCTTTAAATAAATTACAAGATCGTGGAAGGTTCTTTATTCCTCCCGGAGTTGACATTTATGAAGGCCAGGTAATTGGTGAACATACCCGTGAAAATGATTTGGTAGTAAATATTACCAAAACTAAAAAGCTAACAAACATGCGTTCTGCCGGAACGGATGATAAAGTAAAACTAGCTCCTCCAACTATTATGTCTTTGGAGCAAGCTATGGAATATATAGCAGAAGATGAGTACGTAGAAATTACGCCAAAATCTATTCGATTGAGAAAGATTTTCTTGAAAGAGTTTCAACGTAAGCGTGCTTCTAATTCTGCGATTGGCGTTTAAGAAATTGGGGTAACCACTAATTTTTAGACGTTCTTGATCCGTGCATCTTTGGTATTTATTTAACCACGGGTGCACGGATTTTTTTTTGTGGACGTGTTTTTTTAACCACGAATTCACGAATTTTAGGTCGAACTAATTTGTTTGGGTGACCACAGATGAACGTGTTTTTTTTAACCACGAATTCACGAATTTTAAATCGAACTATCGTGTTACCTCTACGTTCGTTCGTTCTTTAATTCGTCAATTCGTGGTAAACCTTTTTGTTCTCGATCGTTCGTTCTTTAATCCATCAATTCGTGGTCAACCTTTATTCACGACCAATAATGGTCTCACCTCTTAGTCCCCCACTCCATGCACTCCGTGAATAAAATCAATCACTCCTTTCATAAAAATTTCCTGATCATCCCACATAGCTAAGTGACTTCCATTTGGACAATATAAATATTGACCGTTCTGAACCAGCTTCGACATCTCTTCCATCTCTGCAGGATTCATGGTATCGTACTTTGCACCAACCATCAGTGTTGGAACAGTCAGCGTTTTTAGATCATCCCAAACAGACCAACCTTTTAAAATTCCTCCGGGCACAAATTCACTGGGGCCTTGCATGTATTCGTAGACATGTTGGTTGACGTGCTTGAAGCTTCGCATGACAGGTTCTGGCCAGACATCCAGTTTACAAATATGTTTGGTGTAATATTTCTCAAAGACCAAATCTTGGTATCTCGGATTGTGGAAGTCGCCCTTATTTTCATAATACTCAAAAGTATCAATCAATGTTTGTGGCAACTCCTTTCTAAGCATCGAATTGTAGGCTTCGTATTTTCCAAAATCAGCGGTCATGTTAAACACCAATAATCCTTTCAGATGTTGCTGGTATTTGAGTGCATATTCCATTGCTAGGATTCCACCCCATGAATTTCCGGCAAGGAAAAAATTATCTTTATTCAATCCCAATTGCTTTCGGACTTGTTCTACTTCTTCTACAAATCTATCGATGGTCCACAGTTTGTCATCCTCTGGTTGATCAGATCGATAAGAGCCCAATTGATCGTAATGGTAAAACTCGATATTGGCTTGAGGGAAAAAACTTTCGAAGCATTCCATATATTCATGGGTCAATGCTGGGCCACCATGTAGCAATAAGACTTTCATTGGAGAATTGCCAAATCTTTTGGTCCATACTTTATATCCTTCTTTCAAATCCACCATTTGGATCCCTGCCATTTGAACTTTACCGGGTGTCGAAAAGTCCAAATAGGATTGTTTCTTACTGGCAGAATCAGGTGTATTTGCTGGTTTACAAGTGGAAAAAAAGATTAAGAATAGGAATGAGAGCAATGCAAAGACGGGAAATGAATTTTTCATTTTGTTGGTTTTTCTTTTAAAGATAAAGAGAAAGAAGTAATTTTATCCTCAGGATGTAACCTCAAATCCTTATTTCTTAACTAGCGAGTTGAAATAATTCGCTTTATAAAACTTTAAATTATGCGTTGGGAAGGTAGAGAAGGCAGTAAAAATGTGGAAGATCGTAGAGGCAGAAATGTAAAAAGAGTGGGTGCTGGTCTAGGACTTGGTACTATATTGATGCTGGCATTCGCCCTTTTTATGGGGGAAGATCCTACACAAGTATTGAATCAAATTCAACAATCACAGCCTCAAACACAGACTCAGTCAGGTCCAGTGAGCCAAGCTGATGAAGAACTTAAGCAATTTGTTTCTGTTGTTTTGAAAGACACAGAAGATGTTTGGAGGAAAATATTTCGAGAAGAATTGGGTAAAAACTACAAGGATCCTATTCTTGTCGTTTATACAGATAAAGTAGAATCGGCATGTGGTTTTGGAAGCGCAGCTTCTGGCCCGTTTTATTGTCCTGGTGATGATAAGTTGTATATCGATTTAAGTTTTTATCAAGAATTAAAAAGGCGATTCAATGCGCCAGGAGATTTTGCAATGGCCTATATCGTAGCGCATGAAGTTGCGCACCATGTCCAAAATCAACTGGGCATTACGATGCAGGTACAAAAACAGAAAAACAGAATCAGTGAAAAACAGTACAACGATTTGTCTGTGCGTTTGGAATTGCAAGCTGATTTTCTTGCAGGTGTTTGGGCGCATCATGCGCATCAGATGAAAGGCAT